>NZ_JAPVZO010000008.1:0-81434 GCF_041432445.1 Streptococcus sp. 27098_8_69
ACAAAATAACCGAGGATTTCGCTCAAATCGACGAGAGACTCCTCGGTTTTCATTTTATTAAAAGTAAGAGAGTTACTTTTTCAGTGGGCTCTCATTAGATAATGTTATTTTTTTGTTTTCATTATAAAAATTTGTAGCTATTTCTTTAACGTAGTTTTCATAGCTGGCTGGAATTTCAGCATTTTTAATGAGAGAGATTATAATAATGCTATTTCATATTTAGAAAAATCTTATAAATTTAAGAGTGAAAATAAGCAAGTTGATGAATATTTTAAAATAAAAGGAAGAGAATTTGAAAATGATGAGGTAGGTAGCTTTATCTACAGAATTCGTCAAGAAGCTGATAATAAAGCATGTGTTTTCACAAGAAAAGATACGATAAAACAAGGAATGTGGAGTGAAAGTGAAATAGAGTTAGAATCTGAAAAATTAGAATTTGTAAGAAATATCTTGCAAGATGGATTTTCAAATATTTTCACAATAAGTAAACATAGAAAGACTTATCATAATGAATTAGAAAATAAAACGATTAATCTAGATAAGATTGATGGTCTTGGGTTTTATCTTGAGATAGAGATTTTAGGAGATTTTTCAAAAGAAGATTATAGTAATTTTTATGATAAAATGTGCGGAGAGTTCTCGTTTTTAAATTCAAAAATAGAAAAAAGGGCTATGTCCAATTAATGAGAGAAAAAAATGGATGTAATTAAAATTATCAAATAGTCTTGTTGGGATTGTTTACTCAATTGCTGGATTTGGAAGTTTGATAGCAGTAACCTTTCTTTCTACTTTTCTGAATAAGAAGGATTCCTTTATCTTGATGAATATATCAATGGCAACTATCCCACTTGTCATTATGGCAAGTGGAATAGTAGAAAATTGGATATTTTTTGGAATTTGTTATTCAATTTTGAGTGGACTAATTACAATAGCTTCTGTCTCTATTACGACAATACAGAAACAAGAAAGTACGGAGTATAATATTGGCAAGATATAGTTAACTGAAACAAGAACAGGACAAAAGAGCCTCGAAAAAAGTATTGCAACTTGGCAATACCTTTTTGAGATGCTTTTTAATATGAGCCCATTTCTTCTCAATAGGATTGTACTCAGGTGAGTAGGGAGGCAGTGGTAAAAGTTTATGCCCAAATTCTTCACATAAGAGCTCTAGCTTACCCATTCTATGGAATCTTGCATTATCCATAATAATAACTGATGGTGTGTTTAATGTTGGTAAGAGAAACTTCTGAAACCAAGCTTCAAAAAAGTCGCTCGTCATTGTTTCTTCGTAAGTCATTGGAGCGATTAACTCACCATTTGTTAGCCCTGCAACCAAAGAAATCCCCTGATATCTTCTTCCATATACTTTACCTCTTATTAACTGACCTTTTAATGAGCGACCATATTCTCGATAAAAATAAGTATCGAATCCTGTTTCATCAATATAAACAGGTGCTAAGTGCTTTAAACTATTAAAATTTTTAAGAAATAAGGCTACTTTTTCTGGGTCTTGTTCATAGTAGGTGTGGTTCTTTTTTTCGAGTGTACCCCATAGCTTTGAGAGCATAGTGGATAGTAGTTGGATGACAGCCAAATTCAGAAGCTATTTCAGTCAAATAAGCGTCTGGATTGTCAGTAAGATAGTTTTTAAGTCTATCTCTATCAACTTTTCTTGGTTTTGTTCCTTTTACTTGATGGTTTAGCTCTCCTGTTTTCTCTTTTAGCTTTAACCAGCAATAAATGGTATTACGTGAGATTTGGAAAACGTGTGATGCTTCTGTTATACTACCTGTTCGCTCACAATAAGTGAGAACTTTTTTACGAAAATCTATTGAATATGCCATAAGAAGATTATACCACATCATGTACTGTTTTAGGTTCAATTGACTATATCATTAGAAAAAATAATATTAATTCGTAGTAAAATAAAAAATTGAAAAAGGTTTTACATAATGTACTACCTTTTTCAGATTTAATAATTATTTAGGGGATAGAACTAGAGACAAAAAATACTGAATCTTAAACTGCACCCCAAAAGTAAGATTTTTTCTGTCTAACTTTTGGGGTCAGTACAGTATCTCTAACTTCTGGAGTGCTTTTTCTATATTCAAATTATTTTACAGTACCCATGTTCGAATGGCATGGGCTACGCCAGATTCGTCATTAGATTTGGTGATGTATTTGGCGATTTTTTTGAGTTCTGGGTTTCCATTTTCCATAACAACGGGGTTACCAACAACTTCAAGCATGGCACGGTCATTTTCTTCGTCACCGATGGCCATGGTTTGATCTTTGGTCAATCCTAGTTTCTCAGCTAAGTGAGTGATAGCTGAACCCTTGTCTACATTCTTTTTAAGGAGCTCAAGGTAGAAAGGAGCAGATTTGTTGATGGAGTAGCGCTCATAAAATTCTGCAGGTATCTTTTCAATAGCGGCATCCAGAATTTCCGGTTCATCGATAAACATACACTTGACGATTTCCTTATCAGCCATTTCTTCAGGTGTACGATAGAAGATGGGCATGCTGACGAGGGTTGATTCGTGAACAGTGTATTTTCCGATATTGCGATTGGCTGTGTAGATGCCATCCTTGGTGATAGCGTGCATGTGGACGCCAAGTTTGCGACTGAGAAATTCCATTTCTAGATAATCCTCATAGGTCAAGGATTCGCTGATAATTTCATGACCTGTTGCGGTTTCTTGAACAAGGGCACCGTTGAAGGTCACTACATAGTCACCTTCATCTCTTAAGTTCAATTCGTCTAAAAGTTTGGCAACACCTGCAATGGGACGGCCAGTTGCAATCATAACTTTGACACCAGCTTGTTTGGCATCTTGAATAGCGGCAAATACCTCAGGAGTGATTTCCTTTTGACTGTTGACAAGGGTTCCATCGATATCGACAGCGATTAGTTTAATACTCATATAGTTCCTCTTTTAGATTTTATTTGGTTTGAAATGATCATTTTCGATCAAGTGTAAAAATTGCTGAGTGATAGTTGCAAAGATGCTGTTTTGATCCAACATTTCTTTTGGAAAGTAGAAACGATTATCTCCGTGGCGACTGCCAGCAAGGGATTTAACAATAGGAGAAAGGCTAGAGAGTTCAGCTAGTTCTCCATTTTTCTGTAAAATCTCAATCTGTGTTCGTGGGTTTTCAGATTCAGGGCGATAGATATCATAAGGAAGGTCAAAGTTCTTATGGATAGCTGTGTAATAGTCAGGGTCAAAGCCGATGTCTTCAACCAGTTTTCTCATAGATGCAAGCTGTTCTTGATCTTCTTGTGAAAAGGTGATAGATTTAAAAACCTTGCGATTGACAAAACGTTGTGACAAATCAGCTAAAATCTTATCAGGACTGGTCATCCATAGTTGGAAATAGGTATTCATAACTCCGTCATCCAAAGACAGATAGTCAGCTAAGCTAACATTTTTTTCGAAAAATGGCAGTAGATGCGGGGATGTAAGAGTAAAGAAGTCCTTATTGTCTGGATAAAGTTCTTTAGCACGTTTCAAAAGATTCTGCAGAAGGACTTCCATAGCTCGTGTGGCTGGGTGGAAATACACCTGCATGTACATTTGATAGCGACTTAGAACATAGTCTTCGATGGCATGCATCCCGTTTCGTTGAAAGGCAATTCCGTTTTCGATAGGGCGAATAACTCGTAGGATACGTGTCAGGTCGAATTCTCCATAGGAAGCACCTGTAAAGTAGGAGTCTCGCAAGAGATAATCCATCCGATCTGCATCAATTTGACTTGAAATCAGTTGGACCACCTGCTTATTTGGATAAGTGTGGTCTATAACGCTCGCTACCTTTTCTGGGAAATCTGGAGCTACCTGTAAAAGAACTTGGTGAATTTCTGTTTCAGGACTTTGGATAATTTCCTGCGTAATAGCCTCATGATTTGTGTAAAAGAGATTTTCAAAAGTATGCGAATAGGCACCATGTCCTAGGTCATGAAGGAGGGCTGCAGTCATGGTTAGGAGGGACTCCGAAGGATCCCATTCTTTAGGATACTTTTCCTCAAAAATCTCGGTGATGCGTCGTGCAATCTCGTAAACACCTAGACAGTGAGAGAAACGACTATGTTCTCCACCATGGAAAGTATAGCTGGATGTTCCGAGCTGCTTGATACGACGAAGCCGTTGAAATTCTTTGGTATTGATTAAGTCATAGATAATCTGATTATCAACATGGATATAATTGTGAACAGGGTCACGAAATACTTTTTCATTCATAAAACCATTATAGCAAAAAGCTACAGTTTTTGGTAAAATAGTAGGATAAGAGTGTAGAAAGAGGACTTGAAGTGAAGATTCGAATGAGAAATACCATCCAATTTGATGAACAATTGGAAGTGATCGACCAACTTTATGACGTTGAGTTACGTGAGAAAGGTGATTTTTCCTATCTCCTTTTTTACAATGAAGAGAAGGAAAAAGTGGTACTCAAGTTTAATGATACAGAGTTGGTGATGTCTCGATTTTCCAACCCTAAGACCATCATGCGTTTTCTGAAGGAAGCTGATAGTTTAGCCTATGTTCCTACACCAATGGGGATACAGGAGTTTATCATCCAAACAAGCCATTATCAAGTTGATCAGCAAAAGATTGAACTAGCCTATCAACTACAAAACAAAGAAGGAACTCCATTTGCGAACTATCGCTTAGAAATTACCTGGGGGTAAAAAGTGGAGGAGAAATCGGAAGTCAAAGTTTCGATTTCGAAGTTCCAAATCAACTAGCAGGTCAAAGTTTTTTGCTAATAAAAAATGAGGTTGGGATTTTTGTCCCAGCCTCTATTTGATATACAGTTCTTGATTTTTCAAGACAATTTCACGTACACTTGCAAATTTCTTCAGCTTTTTGATGTCTTCGGGATGTGTTACAAGCGTGATTACATAACCCTCTTTGCCCATACGTCCAGTACGGCCAGCGCGGTGAGTGTAGGTTTCCATATCTCTAGGAACGTCAAAGTTAACCACGCATTCCAAGCTATCAATGTCGATACCACGAGCTAGAAGGTCTGTTGCAAGAAGCAGTGTTAGTTGCTTGTCTTTGAATTTTTCGAGAATAACTTTTCTGAACTTAACGTTGACATCGCTAGCTAGAGAAACAGCTAGGACATCACGATATTGCAATTTTTCTTCAGCGCTTCCGAGGTCTGACAAACTATTAAAGAATACCAGTCCACGGAAGTCATCGACATGTGCTAGTTTACGAAGCATATCTACTCTGTGTCGTTGGTCTACTTGCATGTAGAAGTGTTGAATGTTGTCCAACTTTTGATCAGAGAGGTCGATGGTGCGCGTGTTGGGCGCAATCTTATCTTGGTCAAACTTGGTAGTTGCACTCATATAGATGAGTTGGTGGTCACGAGGTGCGTAGTGAGTGATTTTCTCAACAAAGTGAATTTGAGAATCATCTAGCAACTGATCGAACTCATCAAGAATGATCGTTTCCACATTCATCATCTTGATTTTTTTCAATTTGATCAGTTCAAAGATACGCCCAGGAGTTCCAATCAGAATTTCTGGGCCTTTTTTCAGTCGTTCGATTTGACGTTTCTGACTCGAACCAGAAAGGAATAGCTGAGCAGTCAAGCCAATTGCTTCACCCCAGGTTTTAGTTACCTCAAAAATCTGACCAGCCAGTTCAGTATTTGGTGCTAAAATCAATAGTTGCTGCGCTTTTTTCTTTTGGAGACGGAGAAGACTTGGTAGGAGATAAGCTAAAGTCTTACCTGTACCAGTTGGACTGACTCCAAGGAGGGTTTGACCGTCTAAAATCGGATCAAAAAGCTGAGTTTGGATGGGTGTGAATTCTTGGAAACCGAGTTGGTCAAGGAGTTCTAGCCATTCAGTTGGTAGTTTGGTTTTCATTTTTCTGCCTCAAATCTAATGCCAGCAGTCTGGCGCATGGTGTAAAGTAGCTTATGGACGTCGGTTGCATCATCCAGCCAATCTTGGTAGAGTTTTTGGTTTGGCTGTTTGATCATGTTAGCAAAAGCAGCGACCTCCTCAGTCATGGTATGAGGTGCCTGCTGAATTGGTAGATGTGTTTCATTACCTTGATGATCTGTAAAAATAGCTGAGCGAACATGTTCAATAGTGTTGAGCGTCAAGGTTCCATCTGTTGTATATATTTCACAAGGCAGATTAGAAGTAATGTTTTTACCAGCCTTGATGTGAACTTGATATTCAGGATAAGATAAGATACCATCTCCATTTAAATCAATGGTGTTGTCAAGTTGCTGAGCTTGATAGGTCGCATCAAGTGCCTTTCCAAACAAGCGAACCGCAGCATAGATCGGATAAATTCCCAAGTCCATGAGAGCCCCACCAGCAAAACGGTCTGAAAATACATTCGGAGTGTTTCCAGAAAGAAGGTCAGACATCTTAGAAGAATACTTGGCATAGTTAAAATCTGCACCTAAAACTTGCTTATCTGCTAAAAAGTTTTTAATAACGGTGAAGGCTTCCTCATGATAGTTTCTTGCTGCTTCAAAGATGAAACGGTGATTCTCCTGAGCTATTTCAACTAAATCCTGCCATTCTTGGGGTTGAGTCACCGCTGGTTTTTCAAGGATAACATGTTTGCCAGCAGATAAAGCGGCCTTGGCTTGAGTAAAGTGCAGAGAATTTGGACTTGCGATATAGATAACATCAAATTCAGATTGGAAGAAATCCTCTAAATTATCAAATAGACTAACATCTGAATAGGAACTAGCAAATTGCTGAGCAGTCGTGAGCTTTCTTGAATAAACAGCCACTAACTGGAATTCCTGACTAGCATGAGCAGCTTCTATAAAGTGGTGACTGATTGCACCAGTGCCGATAATACCAAGTTTAAGCATGAAATCTCCTTTTCTACAAGTAATGACTGCTTTCATTATATCACAGATAGACTAAACTAGCCAAAGGGAGACAATTCTTTTATTTGACACTTCGAATTTTCCTCAAAAAATGGTACAATAGATTCAGAAAAAATAGGAGTGTAGTATGAGATTATTACCTATGAGAAAAATTTCTCGTCATTCAAAAAGATTGGCGCTTTTTTTGACTTTTTGTGCGGGTTATGTAGATGCCTATACCTTTATCATACGTGGGAATACTCTAGTTGCAGGCCAAACGGGGAATGTCGTTTTCCTTTCCGTTGGTCTCATTCAGGACAATGTTTCAGATGCCAGCGCCAAGGTAATGACCTTGATTTCCTTCATGGTGGGTGTCTTCCTCTTGACAGTCTATAAAGAAAAGTTGAGGATTGTAAGAAAACCAATTTTATCCCTTGTTCCACTAGCAATTTTATCTTTGATTATAGGATTTGTTCCCTTGACGGTTGATAATATATACATAGTACCACCGTTAGCATTTTGTATGGGTCTGGTTACAACAGCATTCGGTGAAGTTTCAGGAATTGCATACAACAATGCTTTTATGACTGGAAATATCAAACGAACCATGTTAGCATTTGGTGAATATGTTCGCACAAAACATACACCTTTTTTAAGAGAAGGTCTCATCTTTGTTAGCTTGCTGTCGAGTTTTGTACTTGGGGTTGTTGTATCAGCTTATCTGAGTATTTTTTATGAAGAAAAAACAATTTTAGGGATTCCAATCATGATGAGTATTTTTTATTTAAGTATGCTTTTTGCATCTTGGAGGAAAAAAATAAGAGAAAAAGTTTAAATTCGATGATAAATACTTGTCAAGAACTAGGAATCATGCTATACTTGAAGAGTTGACTATGCACGATCCTGTGCAACCGCACGAACATCGTTGCTCGTCGTATAACAAATTTAAACTTCGTCATTATCGCCTTGCCTAACATAAGTTATGTCTTCGGCTCAATTCCTAGTTTATTCTTTGTTATACTTAGAGCTCTTCTTTTAAGTGGTTCGTCCCACGATGCTAGGCGAGTCTTCACAAAAAATATGGGGAAACCCCAAAAAATCATAGGAGGTGCATAATGAGCACATACGCAATTATCAAAACTGGCGGAAAACAAGTTAAAGTTGAAGTTGGTCAAGCAATCTACGTTGAAAAATTGAACGTTGAAGCTGGTCAAGAAGTTACTTTTAACGAAGTTGTTCTTGTTGGTGGTGAAAACACTGTTGTCGGAACTCCACTTGTTGCTGGAGCTACTGTAGTTGGAACTGTTGAAAAACAAGGAAAACAAAAGAAAGTTGTTACTTACAAGTACAAACCTAAAAAAGGTAGCCACCGTAAACAAGGTCACCGTCAACCATATACAAAAGTTGTCATCAACGCAATCAACGCTTAATTTTAAGGAGAACACATGATACAAGCAGTCTTTGAGAGAGCCGAAGATGGCGAGCTGAGGAGTGCGGAAATTACTGGACACGCCGAGAGTGGCGAATACGGCTTTGATGTCGTGTGTGCATCGGTTTCTACGCTTGCCATTAACTTTATCAATTCGATTGAGAAATTTGCAGGCTATGAACCAATCTTAGAATTAAACGAAGATGAAGGTGGCTATCTGATGGTTGAAATTCCTAGAGACCTTCCTTCACACCAGAGAGAAATGACGCAGTTATTTTTTGAATCATTTTTCTTAGGTATGGCAACCTTATCGGAGGACTCTTCTGAGTTCGTCCAAACCAGAGTTATCACAGAAAACTAACACGGAGGAAAACATTATGTTAAAAATGACTCTTAACAACTTGCAACTTTTCGCCCACAAAAAAGGTGGAGGTTCTACATCAAACGGACGCGATTCACAAGCAAAACGTCTTGGAGCTAAAGCAGCTGACGGACAAACTGTAACAGGTGGATCAATCCTTTACCGTCAACGTGGTACACACATCTATCCAGGTGTAAACGTTGGACGTGGTGGAGACGATACTTTGTTCGCTAAAGTTGAAGGCGTAGTACGCTTTGAACGTAAAGGTCGCGATAAAAAACAAGTTTCTGTTTACCCAATCGCAAAATAATCGCTCTAAGTAGCATTAAATAAGGCTTTCCGAGTTTTCGGAGAGCCTATTTTTTTGTTTTGGTACCCATTTTGGTACCCATTTTTAAAATCCTATATAGTTTGCAAATTTATCAGCAACTTTATCTTTTGCTTTTTGGGTAACATGGGCATATATATCCATAGTCGTCTGTATATTTTCATGTCCGAGTCGTTCCTGAACTTCCTTGATAGTAGCTCCAGATTCAAATAGTAAAGAACAATGTGTGTGTCTAAATCCATGAGGAGTAATTCGTTTGAAATCAGGATACTTTCTCCAAATTCTGTTCAACATATTGTTTACATGAACTACACTCTTAGGTTCTCCATTCTCATTTTTAAAGAGAAGCCCTTTTGTACTGTATTTATGCCAATCCTTTAAAACCTTGATTGTTTTTGAATCGAGAGTAATTGTACGAGCGCTCTTTTTTGTTTTCGGGGTTTGGAAAATAAGTTTGTTATCTTCACCTTTGGCCAGTGTCTGGTTGACAGTAATCTGTCCATCTTTTAAGTCGATATCAGACCATCTTAGAGCGCTGATTTCATTTTTTCTCATACCTGTAAATGCAAGCAATCTAAAATACGTCAGCATTTCATCATCGTCGAAGCCTTTAACGATTTTAAAAAACTCCTGCAATTCTTCCTTGTTGTAGAATTTTTCTAGTTCATCTGTATTATTCTTTTTACGTTTAGGTTTCAATGTTTTTCTCATTGGATTGTTTTCAATCAACTCCATCGAAATAGCGTAGTCAAAGATTTGATTAGCAATGCTGATAATCCCAAAAAATCTTTTGTATTCATCAGCCCATTTATTAACTTGTGTCTGGCACATAGATAAAGTGATTTTATTTATTGGTTTATCTCCAAAATTAGGGATAATCCATTTATCTGCAACATTTACTTGACTGACGTAAGTAGACTCTTTGACAGTATGCTTATAATGTTCTTTCCAAACCTCGTAAACCTGCTTAAAAGTGCTAGTGGTATTTTTAGACCTAAAACTTTTCTTCTCGTACTCTGTCAAACATTTAGCTTCAGCAAGCCTAGCTTCTCGCTCAGTCTTAAACCCTCGTCTTTTAGTGACTATCTTTTTATTTGTGAGTGGATCTATTCCATGATAAGCCTTAAAATAGTAAGCAGTGACTCCGTTTTTTTGGTATTTTCCAATCATTGATTTTTACCCTCATTTCTGATAAAATGGGTATAAGAAAACGACCTTTTTAATGGTTGTTTCTTATAACGCTAATCCTCACGCTCAGACTCGCCAAAGTTTGAGAGCGTGGGGCTTTTTTATTATTTTTTGGCTAGGCGCCATATTGTTAAATCTAGATAATACGTTAATTCTTTTTCACGAGTAACAACTCTCTCGGTTTCAATATTTAGGGTTTTATATGGTCCACCTCTACCAGTAAGGATTGCATCGTATCGGTAATTTGGATTAGCTATGTATGATGAAATTTGTGATGCGATTACAGCTGGTAAGTATCCAACAAAGATATTATTCACTAAAATTTTGACAGCATTTTTATCATGTGGATTTGAAGGTTCTGGTAATAGTTGAACGTCTACTGTTTTCAATTTATTGTATTTGTAAACAGGTTTATATGTTTCAAGCATGTAAGATTTCAAACTCTTGTTATCTTTTCCAAAATAATGGACACCATTGGAAAGAAAATCAGCTGCAATCTCAGCTTCTTTTTTATGATAATTTGTTCCCATTAACAAGAAGTCTTCTCGGAAAACAATTGTATCAATCTGTGGACTGTAATTTTCAATTTTCTTCTTTTTCTCTCGCTTTGCAGTTAAACGACCAATAATGTAAGTTATAAAACCAGTAATAAACAAGAAGAAGCCGAGAGGTAGAAATAAAAATAGGAATATAGAACCTAAAACCATAAAGACAAGTCCAGCTTCTTTATATTCTTTTGGAGTGTGTTGCTTTTTACCGTTAGATGACAAAATAGATTGTTGTTTTTTTGCGACTACTTTTTCCTTTCTCTTTTTAGAAGGTTTTAGCAAATCAGAAAGTCCAAATGTTGTCTTGTGATAGACCTTGTTATACATGGCTTTCTTGGGATTCTTTATCCATCCCACGCCTTTCTTCCCATATCCAGGAATAATAGCTTTTTTAGCTTGTCTTTTCCATTTGCTTGTAGTTCTAGCTTTTAAACTCTTTTTTAGACTTGGTGTTCGCATACCTATTTTCATATTCTACTCCTAATCAACTAATCAATGAATAATATTCATCAATGACCATTACCTCATCTGTGATGGTTTTTAATTTGTGCTTTTTCATGAAATTTAGATAGTTAAAAGATTGTTGATCATCAGAATTTTTCAATTCTTCCTCAATCAATTGATGAATCATAATGCGATTAGCTTCGTTTTCACACCTTGTATGATTATTTTTATAGAAAGCAGGAGTGTGAGAGAGATGACCTAGTTCATGATAGACAACACGTTTTATCGCTTCATCAGATAGTTTGTTATTTACGAAGATGGTTTTGATATCCTCGATATAAATGCCAGGACGTTGCCATAAATCTTTATCAAAGTAGTAAAGAGTTACACCACAAGATTTCACAAAGTCGTCAATCTGCATAGGCTATCTACCTCTCAAATATATTTCTATGATGTTTTGAATCGCATCAATATCTTCTTCTGTAAGTGGCTTCCCATCGAATGTTTTTGCATTCTCTGCCATCTTTCGTAGGTCGTCAGACGTGTATCCTGCGATTGTATCATCCTTTGCAATAGACGGATTATCAGTTCGTCCGAGCAGGTAGTCGGTGGATACATTGAAGTAGTCGGCGATTTTTGCGATATGTTCAGCTGAAGGAGTCTTTTTATTCTTAAGGCTATAAATGTAATTTTTTCCTAAACCGACTCTTTCTTCCAAAGTATTTAGAGAAATTCCTTGTTTTTTAGCTAAAATTTTAATTTTTTCGAATGTCTCAAACATTGATTTATCAACCTTTCTGAAGCATTACAAAAAAATATTTTATTTTTTCATCTAAAACACTTGACATTTATTAGATGAACAACTAAAATAGTATTTGTAATTAAGAAACAACTAAAAAAACAACTAAGAAATAAATCATAAAAATGTTTTGGCGAACGGTATTTATGGATTTATCATTGTTTTTATTATGCCTTTATTTTAGACAAACATCTAAAAAAAGTCAAGCGAAAAGATAAAAAATAGTTAAAAAATTAGTTGTTTCTTATTTACAAATTGGTAAATAGGAGGGACGTATATGCCAGATATCGCAAACGGTCGTGAAAGAGTTAATGCTTTCTTGAAAGAGAAAGGCATTAAAAAAGCAACTCTAGCGGTTGCTTATGGCTTTAAACGACAGGAAGTAACAAACATTCTAAGTGGGACGACAAAAGGTCCACGAGCGAATAGCTTCATTCTTCAGGTTATTGAAGATTATGGGATTGAGTAGGAGGAAGGAATGGACGAACTCAAAATAAGAAAAGATGGTATTTATTTGAATAACCAAAAATTAAAAGGTGTGCAAGCAGTCAAAGTAAAAGGCACGGCTGAAAGCAACCATGCTACTGTCTACTTAAAATTTATTGCCAAGCTGATTTGATTAGAAAGGAATAACATGATTCATCATTATATAACTCATTATGCAAGCAATGGGAAAGATTACGCCGAAGCATGGATTCAAATCAACATTTTTGGGATGTGCTTTTGTTTATGGAAAAAGCGTACAACCATTGAACGATTGTACGCAAACGAAGATTAGACTTTCTTCCAGACGTTTTCTTTAGCTGATTTAGGAGGTCAAATTGGAAGATAAAATCATTGAACTTGCTGATTACTTCATCAGCGAATCTACAACGTACAGAGAAGCTAAAATAGCATGTGAGGAGCTATTAAAACAAGTTAGCCATGAGATAGAACTCAGGGCGCTAGAAAGTAATATTGTATAAACAAAAAAGCACCTAACAATGTCAGGCGCTTAGAAAAATTAACTAATCAAATTATAACACATAAGGAGGCTGCTGTGAATATTCTTAGCGAAGAATTTGAAAATAGTATCCGTGCAGTTGTAAGAAATCAATTTAAAGAATCATTCGAAGAATTGTTAGAGCATGAGACAACAGAAAAACGATGGCTTTCTATAGAAAGTGCAGCCAATTATGCCGACTGCAGTGCTAACACCATCAGAAAATGGTTAAGAATGGGATTGAATCTTTACAAAATAGACGGAACCAAAAGAATTGATAGAAATGAATTGGATAACTTTGTGCAGTCTCACTTAGTAATTTAGAAGGAGAAGGAAGAAAAAATGACAGAACCAACTTTATCAAGCCAATTGCTTAGCTTAGTGGCAATCTTTATCGTGGTATTCATCCTGTTGCTAATGACTGATAAAAACGAAGAAGAAGCTGAACAAAAAACAGTTATCATCATTGAAGAAGTTGAAGACTTCAGAGAGGTTGCACGAAGAAACCTGAAAAATAGCGACAGGAGATTCACCTATGACACCCAACCACCTGTTGGACTTCCTTCAACGATTGAAGACGTACCTCAAGATTTTAGACAATGTATCGAAGATTATGTCAGACTGGCTAGCGACTATCAGGAAGAAGCAAGAATTAATGACCTTCTAAGAAGTCAAAATGCGAATCTCTTAGAAGAAAATGGGCGTTTGCTTTATCAGGAAATGACTTTGGATTTTCGCCAGAATCCAAGAAAATGGAGGGCAAAGACATGAGTGAAGATTTTAGAATACTACCTCATGATCTAGTAGCTGAGCAGTCGGTTCTGGGTGCAGTCTTTATCTCACCAGAAACGATGACGTCACTTGCAGACGAATTGACTCCAGAGGATTTCTACAAACCTGCCAACAAGATTGTATTTAAGACCATGTTGTCTTTGCTTGAAAAGGGTGAGCCAATTGATGCGACAACTATGATCTCTGCTCTTACTAATCAGGGCGACATCTCAAATATTGGGGGTATCACCTACGTTGTTGAGTTGGTGAATTCAACTCCGACATCGAAAAATGTGGAGCATTATGCGAAGCTTGTAAAAGAAAAGGCTACGCTCCGAAAAGTAATCGCTGGCTTGTCGGATTCGCTATCTAGTGCTTATCAAGGTGATGTCTCAATCGGTGACATCATTGCTAAAACCGAAAAATCTCTACTGGATATCAGTAATCAAAATGCAGGGACAGGATTTCGCAATGTGGCTGATATTCTTGATACTCACATGCAAATAGTTGAAACTCGTTCGCAGACAGATGGATTCGTGACTGGTCTGTCTACTGGCTTTGTTGGATTGGATAAGATTACAACAGGCCTTCATGAAGGGAATCTTATCATCCTTGCTGCTCGTCCAGCTATGGGTAAGACGGCATTGGCTCTGAATGTCGCTAAGTATGTGGCTACGATTGAAAGAAAGCCTGCTGTTATCTTCTCACTTGAAATGGGCGCAGAGGAGCTGATTGAGCGTATGTTGGCATCAGAGGGCATGGTTCCAGCTTATCATCTGAAGACTGGGAATTTGAGCACTGATGAATGGAAACGGCTTGTACAGGCCCAAAATAATCTCTATGATGCGCCTATCTTTGTAGATGATACTGCTGGTATTCGGATTTCAGAGATACGCTCAAATGCTCGAAAGCTCGCTCAAGAAATGGGTGGTCTGGGTGTCATAATCATTGACTACTTACAGTTAATAACTGGTGCCAAGGGCGAGAATCGTCAGCAGATCGTTTCTGAAATCTCAAGGGAATTGAAGATACTTGCCAAGGATTTGAAAGTACCTGTCATTGCCTTGTCGCAGTTAAGCCGTGCAGTTGAGCAGAGACAAGATAAGCGCCCGATGTTGGCAGACTTGCGAGAATCTGGATCTATTGAGCAAGATGCAGACATTGTAGCATTCTTGTATCGTGATGCTTATTATCAAAAAGAACAAGCAGACAGTCAAGAAGCAAACAACGTAACAGAACTGATCCTGGAAAAGAATCGGCATGGCAGTCTAGGGACAGTGAAATTGTATTTTCACAAAGAATACACAAAATTTTCAAGTGTGGAGGGGTAGAAATGATTAAAAAAAGCGAAGTCACTGGCTTCTTATCGTTTTTCAAATTTCCAAAGCCATTCATCTATGATGAAAAATATAAGTCATTGAGCAATAACGCTAAAATGCTCTATATGCTTCTGTTTGATAGGTTAGAACTATCTTTAAAAAATGGCTGGCATGATAAAGAAGGGAACGTCTTCCAGTATTACACAAATGAACAGTTGATGATTGACTTAAATTGCAATAGCAACAATACGATTATCAAAATCAAAAAGGAGTTGAAAGATGCTGGTCTAATGACGGAAGTCAGACAAGGGATGAGCTTACCAAACCGTATTTATCTTGATGCTCTTAACGGAAGTGTAGAAAGTGCATTTCAGGAAGTGCAAAAAGTGCACCTTGGAAGTGCAAAAAATGCATTTCAGGAAGTGCAAAAAGTGCACACAATCAAGACTGAGAATACTAAGACTGAGAATAACAATAATATATTGTCGATTTGTAAGGAAGTTATTTCTTATCTCAATTTGAAAGCTAAGAAAAATTTTAAGATTGATACTGCTAGTCATCAAAAATTTATCAAGGCAAGGCTAAAAGAAGGATATGCCCTTGAAGATTTTAAAAAGGTTGTGGATATCATGGTCGCTAAGTGGAAAGGTACAGAGTATGAACAGTATCTTCAACCACAAACGCTTTTCGGCAACAAGATGGATAATTATCTAAATCAACCTATGCCACGAAAAGTTCACTCTTTTCAATCAGCAGTTGATGAAAGGCTAGGATTTTAGATGAAACAGTTTAAACAATTCAGAACCAGAACAGTTCTTGATGATATCTGTGAAATCCATAGATGCCATCTTTGGTCTGTCAAAATTCCTATCAAGGGCAAACTTGAGGAAATCAGTCAATGTCCTGAGTGCGAGAAAGAGAACATTCGACTCTTTGAAAAGCAGTTGAATATGGAAGCCGAGGTCAAAAGTAAGCTATCGGACACTTATGAGGTCTTTGTTCGAGATAGTATCGTTTCAAGTAAACTGGCTAGTAAGTCACTACATGACTATGAGATTCAGGTTGATATTGATGAAAAGGCTATGAATTTTGTGAAGCGTTTGGAACGTGAATATGCCAAAGGTAAAACTGGCAATGCTATCATCACTGGTCCTTCTGGTGTTGGTAAGAGTCATCTTACTTATGGATTGGCTCGGTTTCTCAATGAGCAATTTAAGTCTTATGATGAACCGAAAAGCGTGCTATTTGTGTCAGTTGTGACTTTGTTTGACAAGATTCGTGAAAGCTTTGAGTTTGACAATGGCTTCTCAGAAGCCAAGATGGTCAAGCTACTGTCTGAGGTTGATTTTCTCTTCCTGGACGATCTTGGGAAAGAGAGTCGCAAGGCTGACACGAGGCGGAATGAGTGGGCGCATCAGATATTGTTCAAGATCCTGGATAATCGGACCAATACGATTATCAACACGAATCTGAGTAGCGAAGAGATTAAAGAGCTTTACTCGGACGATTTCGGGAATGGTGCTTTATCAAGTCGCATCTTTGAAGGAGCAACTGGCAGGTGCTTTGTGTATCCGTCTGGGATGAAGGATAGGAGGTATTGATCATAAAGAAAATGACAGTCTGGGCACTCTTTGATAGTGGGAATGGTTCTTACTTCAAGGGTGCTAACTCTCTGAATAGTTCGGGGGGGGCGAATATTGAAATCTATTCAATCGGAATGGATATAGAAAACAAGAACAATCATTTTACAAATCTGGACCTTGCTGATTACAAACGTTTATTTGGAGATAACACGCTCTTTGACGTGTTAGACAAATTACCAAAACCTGGTCTTATAATAGCTAGTCCACCATGTGAAAGTTGGTCAAATGCTTCTGCGATGGAAAATGGTAATGCGTGTTGGAAACGCAATGATGTCTCTGATAGCTTGTTTGCTCCACAAGTAAGACCTTCACCGTTCACGATCAGGGCAAATCAGGATTACGAGTCAGCATATATAAATTATCAGTACGACAGGCAATTTTTAAAAAGGGTCAATGGCGAGCTAACAGCTTTCAACACAATAGAAATCATAAAAAGATATAGACCACAATTTTGGGTTATTGAGAATCCAGCAGCTGACAGACTGTGGCCCTACATTGAGGATATTATTGGATTCAGAATTCCATACAAAAACCTAGCTAGATACAATAATTATGATTATCCTTTACAAAAACGGACGATTTTTGGAAGCAATGTTGAACTTAATCTTAAGAATAAAATTATCAAGCAGGATATAGAGTGGAAGAACTTCTCAAAATCATACAACGAGAGATCTAATATACCTGAAAAATTGGTGTTAGAAATTTTCGAAAAAATCTACAAGGAGTTTTGCAAAGATGATTGAACTCTATTTCATTTACAACGGGCACTGTCAATTATTCCTTGGGACGTTTAATAACGTCGATGATCTCATCGAGCGTATGGAAGACCATCAATGGGCATTCTCGGATATCACTCACCCAAGGTTTCAGAAGCACATCGGCAAACGGACAACACGGTTCGACTATGGTGCTAAGGATTGTTACTATTTAGCGACTTTTTCAGGAGGGAAATAAAATGATTGAATTTATTAAAGAATTTGGAATGGCTATTTTATGGATGTTTTTAGGATATTTAATCGGGGAACGTGCAGCAAGAAAGGAAAAGAAAGATGATCAATAATGTAGTGTTAATTGGGCGCTTAACTCGTGATCCAGAATTACGATACACGCCATCAAATGTTGCAGTTGCGAGTTTCAGTTTGGCAGTGAATCGCAATTTTAAGAATCAGGCAGGTGATCGTGAAGCTGATTTTATCAGTTGCATTATGTGGCGCCAACAGGCTGAAAATTTTGCAAATTGGGTTAAAAAGGGTGCTCTTGTGGGAATCACGGGTCGCATCCAGACTCGTAGCTATGATAATCAGCACGGTCAACGTGTCTATGTGACGGAAGTGGTTGCTGAGAGTTTTCAAACTCTTGAAAAGAAGGATAACTTTGCAAACCAAGCAAGCATGGAAAACCAGATGCCACCAAGTTACGGACAAGGTGAGCCAATGGATATTTCAGATGATGATTTGCCGTTTTAGGGAGGTGTGAAGAAATATGGTTGGAGTAACCTATCAGGAAATTCATCTCTTTGTTGAATTTTTGAAAGAACAATATGGGCAAGGTCGTCCAGACTATATTGAAGCCCTGAACGACTTAGACGGTCTGGTGGAAGTCTCCTACAGAGAAGCTATTGAAAGATTTTTAGAAGATGAAGTACGATAAACAGGCAGTGATTGAAGGCTATAAACAATCAATCAAGAGGAACGAAGAAAAGATAATCGAGTATTCTAAGCCGTGCGATTCACGCAAGAGGCGGATTAGAGCGCTTGAACGCGATTTGTTGAAGAAAAAGAATAAAGAGCTAGAAGAAAAGATAAAGGAATTGGAAGATGATGGAAGAGTTAAAGCAAAAAGTTAATGCAGTATACAACTGGACGGTAGAAGACGGGAAGCCGAAATCTCCCAAGCAAAATTTACCACAAGCAGTGAAAGACCGGGCGGACTATTTTTGGGAAATGGCAGAAGATGGTATGACATTGATAGGAGTGATGGAATGTATCTTCGCCGATGAAAAACCTACAGACTATGATTTGGGAGCTACTAAGGGTTGGTTGCCAAAATCTAAGGAGTTTGATGATTGGGTTGGCTATTCGCCAGGAATGTCTCAGGTAGTTATTGCAGTTTATTTGATTTATGGAGGAAACTAAGATGAATAAGCAGGAATTGATTGAGAAGTATAAAGAGTTGGAGGCTGGTTCATTTGATATTGCAGCAATTGTAGTTTGTCAGCTAGTTTTAAAAGACTTGGAACAACTAGACGAACTCGAAAAAGTCCAAATTCCGCAGTTTGTGGCGGAAATTATCGAGTATTACAAGGGAAAGAACGCTACGTTATATGATGCGCTTAGAGAAAAAAACTTCAACAAACAATACAATGAGTGGTTGATGAATGAACAGGATGCTTACAACAAAGTTGCTCGAGCATGGCTTGATGGCTACGAGGTCGAGGAAGAAAAGCGGTATTTGGTGAAGATAAAAGGGATTTGTGGAAATCACGAAACTTTGAACCGTGAAAAACATTCAAAAAAATGGCTTTTTTCAGATCGAGAAGAAAACACACTTTATAAAACACATCACACCCGCAAAGAATTAGAAGAAGCTGGCTTCGGATGGGTGTTCGATTGCCATGGGGTTGAGATTGAGGAGGTGGAGTGATGTCACTAAATAAATCAAGAAAACGATTGATTAAGAAGTATCATAGAATGTTTAACAGCCATCCAATAGATATTAAAATTAGTACAGATGGCGGTAAGACTTTTAAGGATATGGGTAATATACCATGCGCTAGTGCTATTCAATCTGGAAATATTAGTGCAAGTAAATTATCAGCTGGTGAGTTTGGTTTTAGAAATTTTGAAATAACTATTAGTCAAGGGATTTCTAAGGGAGAATTAAATAAATTGAAAGGTGTTTTGCGGTGATAAAATGAAACGATTTATCGCAATCTGGATTCTACTATCTGCTGGATTAAACATCTGGCAGATGGACAGGATTCGGAATTTGGAAGAGAAAAAGCCAATGGTTATCTATAAGGCTGATAATCAAGGCGCAGAAATTAAAGGCAGAGTCGTCGAGAAAGGGCGACATGGCAAGCTATATACGCTTACTATTCGTGATTATGGAGTGTTCGTGGTTACGAAGGAAGTGTATGATAATGTGAAAGTTGGGAAAGAGGTGAAATTATGATACCAAGATATAGAGCATGGATAAAGTCATTGAAATGGATGTGTGATGTAACTAACATTTCATTTGATAGCAAATTCGTAGATATCTGTCAGCAGGGAGATACTGAAAGATGTACAGAAATGTCAGTAGAGTTTGATGAAATTAAACTCATGCAATCAACAGGACTCAAAGACAAGAACGGAAAGGAAATCTTTGAGGGGGATATAGTCGATTACAAAGGCAGAAAAGCGCTTGTAAGCTGGCATGGCTCTTATGCAAGTTTTATTTACAGATTTGTAGATGAATTACAAAAGCGAAATGCAGAATGGAATCCTCTTTATTTAGCTTACATGAGATGTGAAGTCATCGGCAATATTTACGAAAATCCCGAGCGTTGGGAGGTTAATGGATGACAAAGTTTATTCAACTAGTGCCGTTTAAATATGGTGAGGAGAAAGAACCTATCACGATAAATGTTGATTGTATCAAAAGCGTTTTGAAAAATGATGATTTCTTTAGCAAAGTATTTGTAAACGATGAAATGACAGAGCATCTAAAAGAGCGACTAACTGCCGATAAGTTCATGTATGTAATCAAGCCAACATACAAAGAGATTGCAGCTATTCTAACTCAGAAAGAAGAAAGCTCGCAAGATTATGGATTGGTTGATTGAGGAGAAAGAACATGAGAATTAAAACATTAATGGGAACAATCATCAACGTTGATAAAATAAAGCGTAGCATCACGATTGATGGTGTTGAATATGGTTCAGACTGTCGTGCTTTGGTCTCTAAGCACAGAGACGGTACAGGGACTATTACATTAGTATTTGAAGGAAAAATTATTTAAAAAGGAGTAAAAACAATGTTTACACAATACGATCACGAAACAGGGAAAACTAAACTTACAAAACTTGCAAAAGGTAGCATCATCACGGTTGTTGCTATCGCTTCGTTAGGAATTTTTAGGGGGACTGCTGTGAAGCGCATCCCAGCTAATACGGTTGGAGTAAAGGTCAGTGCAATCGGAGGTGTTCAAGAAAACACCCTACAAACAGGTTATCATCTCAAAATTCCTTTCATCGATACCGTCTATACTCTTTCGACTTCAGTTCAAACGAAGACGATGGAAAAAATCACAACTCAGACCAAAGATGGTCAATGGCTGAATACTAACATTGATGTGAAGTATCGTGTTAATAAAGAAAAGGCTATGACGATATTTTCAAACTACACAAAGCTAGAAAATGTGAATGAGAGTGTCATTGCGCCAGCAGTTCAACGAGCTATTGAATCTGTGACTGGAAATTACGACATCTATGATATTCTTGGAAATAAACGGACAGAAGTCTATGAAGAGATTGACAAGGCGCTAAAAGAAAAATTTGAATCTTATGATCTTGAATTTGTTTCATTCACAATAACTGATCAGGATGCAGGAGATGAGATTGAAGCAGCAATCAAATCTGAATCTGTCAAACAGAAGGAAATTGACACAGCTAAACAGGAACAGGAAAAAGCTAAGGTTGAAGCGGATACTAAAAAGGTCCAAGCACAAGCTGAAGCGGATGCTGGTATCATCAAAGCAGAAGGTGAAGCCAAGGCCAACAAAGCTAAGTCAGACTCAATCACAGACAACCTTATCCGTATGAAAGAAGCAGAAGCCAGAGAGAAACATGGCTGGGTTACTGTCAATGGAGCCGGTGGCGTGATTACAAATCATGATTAAAATATAAACGTCAAAGAAACGAGGTGAGTGATGCCCTTTTTTCCTGATATAAACGAAGTAAAAACGAAAGAGAATGCCAAAAGGATTCTAAGAGGATATCCTCGTTGGAGAAGAGTCGCAAATGACACTGATGGTCAGAGAGTGACAACTACCTACTCATTCACGCCACGAAATCCATCAAACGGAAGAGATAGTCAAGTTGAAAAATTAGCTATACGAAAAGTTGATGCAGAGATTGAGCTTGATGCAATTGAGCAAGCTGTCAGTGGATTACATGACCCCCTCTATCGTAGAATACTTTTTGAAAAGTATCTTCAATGGAATTGCAAGAAGGATGAAACAATCGCAATGGACTTGTCTATTTCAGAAAGTTCATATTACGACATCTTGGATAAGTCTCTGATGGCATTTGCAGAGTTATACCGCAATGGTGAACAGGTTGAGATTTTGGAGTAAACTTGGAGTTTCTTTGGAGTAAATCTGGAGTAAGTTCGGAGTGAATATATGATTTTATGTGCTAAAATTATATTATGAAATGATTGTAAAGACAGGCACACCCTGTCTTTTTCTTTGAGTTTGGAGGTGATATTGTGAAAAAAGTAGAACCCATTCGTGAACCAGATGACATTGATAGAATGAAGCATTATTTGAAATCAAAGAGTGAACGAAACTATATTCTTTTCTTAGTAGGAATATACTCAGGTCTACGAGTAAGCGATATTGTTCCTCTTCAAGTAAAACATGTAGTTCAAGATAGAATTGAGATCAAAGAGAAAAAAACTGGCAAAATAAGAAAATTTGCAGTTAATCCAGAATTACGAAAGGCTTTGAATCGTTACATAAAAGAAAATCATCTTGAGAGTTACGACTATCTTTTTCCAAGTAGAAAAAAAGTTAGAGGTGACGGAGTAAGAATTAAACACATTGGTAGAGTAGCTGTATATCAATTCTTAAATGATGCAGCTAAACATTCAGGACTTAAACACATCGGCACACACTCGATGAGAAAAACGTTTGGTTATCATCACTATAAACAGAATGGAAATATAGCTATTTTAATGCAGATACTTAATCACTCTGCACCAGATATCACATTAGATTATATTGGATATAATCAAGATGAAATCGATGAAAGTATGCTTACATTTACGTATTAAAAAGCACGCTTATTTAACATATTGAGAAATGGTAAATTGGATAAACAAGAAATGCTAGAAACCCACTGTCATGACTGAGTTAAACCACACTCTCTTGAAAGTCACAAAATATAAGATATGTTAAATACAAGAGGGGGTGGGTGCACTAAAAACACCCCTGTTTTGAAAGATACCGAGGGGGTATATTTGAGAATACCAATCCCCCTCCCCTAAGAAGAAAGGACCCCCTCCCTAGATGAATACCCCCCAGGATAGACCGGACCGGAGTGGTCCTCACAGAGTCGCTTTTGAAAAGAATAAAAAGATTATTCTAAAGACCAGAAATACTTGTGGGATTTGTGGACTACCAGTGGATAAGTCATTGAAGTATCCACATCCTTTGTCACCAGTTATCGATCACATTATTCCAATCAATCGAAACGGTCATCCATCAGACATCAACAACCTACAGCTAGCGCACTGGCAATGCAACAGACAGAAGTCTGATAAGTTATATGCTGACGATAGGTCAGCCAATGCTACTGTTGTAGGCAATCGCAACTTGCCACAGTCAAGAGATTGGACAAAGTATAAATCTTAATAAAATAAAATAAAAAAAATATAAAATTATTTTTTTAAGAAAGATATAAATTAACAGAATACTAGATTTTTAGAAAAATGTATTGTATGAGGAAAGTCCTAGTTAAGGATAGGGGGGTGTCCCCCTCCCACTAGGCGCTCGAGGGCTTCACGCCGTCACTGTACATTTTTTCTCGCGCCAAATCATCAAAATGAAAGGAGAGCGATTTGGAATTAAGAGGTATTGATTATCTTAGGAGGAAGTTGAATCTTTATCGGAGCAGAGTCAATCTGAGATACAAGCATTATGCGATGCAGCACTATGAAGCGCCGACAGGAATCACAATTCCTCCACAAATCAGGGTGAAGTACCAGGCTGTTCTTGGTTGGGCTGCAAAGGGAGTTGATAGTCTTGCAGATCGTTTGATTTTCAGGGCATTTGCTAACGATGATTTTAATGTCACAGAAATTTTTGATCGTAATAATCCTGATATCTTCTTTGATAGTGCTATTTTAGCTGCGCTGATTGGTTCGTGTAGTTTTGTCTACATTTCGAAGGGTGAAGATGATGAGGTGAGGTTGCAAGTCATTGAATCAAGCAATGCAACTGGTGTCATTGATCCTATCACTGGATTGCTTGTAGAAGGTTATGCGGTGTTGGCTCGTGATGATTACAATCGTCCAACTCTTGAAGCATACTTTGAACCTAATGCTACTCATTTTATTCCGAAAGATGGTAGGCCATATTCGGTTGTAAATGAAACTGGTATCCCTCTGCTTGTACCGGTTATTCATCGTCCTGATGCTGTTCGTCCGTTTGGTCGGAGTCGTATCACCAGAGCTGGTATGTATTATCAGAAATACGCTAAGCGTACCTTGGAACGGGCTGATATCACTGCTGAGTTCTATTCGTGGCCACAAAAATATATTCTTGGGCTTGATCCTGATGCGGAACCTATGGAAAAATGGAAAGCTACTGTATCAAGCTTGTTGACGATTTCTTCTAGCGATAAAGGTGAGAAACCGAGCGTTGGGCAATTTACCACTGCGAGTATGTCGCCTTTTACAGAGCAACTGAGAACTGCTGCTGCTGGATTTGCTGGGGAAATGGGGTTGACATTGGATGACCTTGGTTTCGTTTCAGATAATCCATCATCTGTTGAAGCTATCAAGGCTAGTCATGAGAATTTGCGTTTAGCTGGTCGGAAGGCTCAGCGGTCGCTGGGAGCAGGTTTGCTGAATGTGGCTTATGTTGCTGCTTGCTTGCGTGATGAGTTTCGTTATGCTAGAAGCCAATTTGTGAGAACCACAGTCAAGTGGGAGCCATTGTTTGAAGCGGATGCGAATACGATGACTATGATTGGTGACGGTGTTGTGAAATTGAATCGGGCCTTACCTGGCTACATCAATGCGGAGACAATTCGTGATCTTACTGGTATCGCTGGAGACATGTCAGCTAAACCAGTGGTAAGCGAGGGTGGTTCAAATGGAGAATGATGTTTTACCTGGCATCTTGCAAGAGGTCCAGGAGAGGTTTGAACGAGATTTTGGTAAGAGTGAGATTGTCAGAAATGCTTTTGCTGTATTAAAGGCAAAAAAAGCTACTTACAAAACTGCAAATGAGTTTGCGATTGAAGTTGGAGAAATTCTCTCGAAGGCTCTAGGAGCGTCCCTGAGCACCGATAAATTACCAGACGGAAAAATGTATTACAATATCGCTCAGCGTTTGCTGACGGACGTGCTAGGACGAAATCACGAGCTTGTAAGTGGTTACACTAGTGATGTTCAGAAGAATTTGAACGATAAAGCGAAAATCGGTCTGAAAGTTCAAGTTCCTGAATTAAATCTGGATCGAATAGCTGGCATTGTCAATCGCTTTTCGTCTGAGGAAAATTTTGAGGATGTCAGTTGGTTGCTCGGTGAACCTATTGTGAACTTCACTCAGTCAATCATTGATGATAGTATCCAGAAAAATGCGGAGTTTCATTATCAGTCTGGATTGCAACCTGAGATTGTCCGAAAATCGTATTTTCATTGTTGTGAGTGGTGTCAGGAAGTTCAAGGGAATTATAAATATCCAAGAGTTCCGAAGGACGTTTATAGAAGACATCAGCATTGTCGTTGTATTGTAGACTATGATCCTAAAAACGGAAAAACTCAAAATGTTTGGACGAAGAAATGGAGTAAGGAAGATAGTAACTCTCGCAAAGAGGAGCAAATTAAACAACAAAAACAGTACACTGAAAAAAAGGAATCTGAGTTCAAAAACAGACAATTGCTCCATTATAAAAACGAGGCTATTGATGCTATTAAGAAAACAGATATGTCCAAAAAAGTTGGGTCGGACAATTATAAGAAATTCATAGATATTTTTGATACAATTAAAGATGAAAATACGTTGAAGTTGTATCAAAAATTAGGATCAAAAATAGAGTACGAGAAACTTGGTAAAACAGGAAATTTTG
The DNA here is from genome assembly GCF_041432445.1 of Streptococcus sp. 27098_8_69. Lineage (NCBI taxonomy): Bacteria > Bacillati > Bacillota > Bacilli > Lactobacillales > Streptococcaceae > Streptococcus > Streptococcus sp. 27098_8_69. Next base: position 25,729 of record NZ_JAPVZO010000008.1, read on the forward strand.
CCGAGAAAAATCGTGTACAACTTAACCAAAGCGCTTTCGATGGGAAGGTAGTAAAAACTTTAAACAAATACTGGGCTAAACCAATGTCAACTACATTTCATGAAAATGGCCACGCTTTGGATTATTTGGGCTTACAAGCTATAACCAAAGGGGAAAAAGTTGTTATCGGAGAAAAGAAGGTACGACTATTTGGAGAAACGACAAAAGTTTCAGTATATGCAACACATAGTTCTCATTTACCTCAATATAATCTAAGAGAAACAATTAGAGAAGATTTATGGAGACGCATTAATGGAGACTTACCGATGATTAAAGAATTAGGTGAGAATCCAAAACAATCTGAAAAGAATAAAATCATTAAGACTGCAAAAGAAAATCAAAAAAAATTCCAGGAGGAGATGAAAGAATTATTCAAAGAAAATCCTTCTGCGGTTGCGAATCTTTCAGATATGGTAGAAGCTACAGGCTGGTATAAAGAGCCTCAACCATTTGGATATGGACATGGCAAGAACTACTGGAAGAAGCCAGGTTCGGCGGAAGCTGAGTTTTTCGCTGAGATTTCTGAACTGATAGCAGTCGACCCTGAGGCATATCGGGTGGTGAAGGAAATATTACCAAATGCAGTAAACGTTTATCATAAAATTGTTAATGATATTTTGAAAGGAGTCTAAAATGTTTCATGTGATCGATGAGGAAGTAAGTCTGAGAGTAGAAATTGCGGAAGCGAAATATTTAATTCACTTTAGAGAACGATTTCCGTCAGATATTTTTTTTGAGGACGAGATAGATTCTGTAATCGCTGAAGAAATTGAAAAGGCGGTTGAAAAATGTATATCTCAAAATAAACCTTATGTTAAACCAGATGGATACGAAGACCGTTTTTATTAAAGTTGCACTCGAAAGGGTGCTTTTCTTATGCTCAGAAAGGAAATTTTGATGAACAAATACAAAAAATTGATAGGATTGATTGAAGATAACAATCTGGAGATACAGTCCTTGAAATATTACGACCCACAGAGCGCTTGGCATGGTGAGGAGTTATGGATTGTTGATAAGAAAAACAAAAATAAAATTTTTGATTTATCGGTTAACGGTTACTGCTTTCATGACGATTCTGTCGAAAAAGCTATTGAAGAAGTCGAGAAGTATCTATTATTGAAAAAGATGGATACGTTTGATGATTTCAAAAAATGGGTGGAAAAGAATGCTAGACCTCAAGAAAATGCTTAGAAAGGAGTAAATTATCTCCCAGCGACAGGGTTATCATGCGATGACGATTGAAAGGAAAGTAGAATGGCGAGGAAGAAACTTGGCAATCAGAATCCTACTCAATCGGTGATTTTAAAATACGTCAAGAAAAATTCAAAAGCTAAAGAAGCGATTGAATTTTACGAACGGACTGGCCTTTCTTGCTATGCCTGGCAGAAAAATCTCTTACTGCCTATGATGGCCATTGACAAGAATGGTCTTTGGGTGCATCAGAAGTTTGGTTACTCTATTCCTCGACGAAACGGAAAATCTGAAATTCTTTATATTCTTGAAATTTGGGGCTTGCATAAGGGATTGAATATCCTACATACGGCTCACCGGATTTCTACATCTCACTCCTCTTTCGAAAAGGTCAAACGATACCTTGAGAAAATGGGGTATGTTGATGGTGAGGATTTCAATTCCATTCGTGCGAAGGGGCAGGAGAGAATTGAACTTTATTCAACAGGAGGTGTTATCCAATTCCGTACTAGGACATCTAATGGTGGTCTTGGTGAAGGGTTCGACATGCTGATCATTGACGAGGCTCAGGAGTACACGACCGAGCAAGAATCTGCTTTGAAATATACGGTTACGGATAGTGAAAATCCTATCACAATCATGTGTGGAACACCTCCGACACCAGTATCAAGTGGAACGGTCTTTACTAAGTATCGTGAGACTTGTCTTTTTGGGAAAGGGAAGTATTCTGGCTGGGCTGAGTGGTCGGTTTCCGATGAAAAGGAAATCGACGATGTGGAAGTTTGGTATAATTCTAATCCGTCTATGGGATACCACTTAAATGAGCGTAAGATTGAAGCTGAGCTTGGTGAGGATAAGCTGGACCATAATATCCAACGTTTGGGATTTTGGCCAACTTACAACCAGAAATCTGCTATTTCTGAAACGGAGTGGAACGAGCTCAAGGTGGATGATATTCCAGCATTATCTGGCAAGCTGTCTGTTGGCATTAAGTACGGTCAAGATGGAACGAACGTGGCATTGAGCATTGCTGCACGTACCAAGGATGGCCGTTTCTTTATCGAAACAGTCGATTGTCAATCCGTTCGTAATGGGAATGAGTGGATGGTTGCCTTTTTGCGTCAAGCTGACGTGGCTCAAATTGTCATCGATGGCGCAAGTGGTCAAAAGATCTTGGACGAAGAGTTGAAGGACTACAGAATCAAGAATGTGATTCTTCCAACGGTGAAAGAAATCATCGTGGCCAATGCTCTTTGGGAGCAGGGAATTTACCAGAAAACCATCTGTCACGCTGGCCAACCATCATTGTCTAAAGTAGCTACTAACTGCGATAAGCGGAATATTGGTTCAAATGGTGGCTTTGGTTATCGATCGCACTTTGACGATATGGATATTTCTTTGATGGATAGTGCTTTGCTTGCGCACTGGGCTTGTGCTACGACCAAGCCTAAGAAAAAGCAAAAAATCAGTTATTAAAATAAGCGGTCTTGTGACTGCTTTTTTGATGCTCAAAATTACCGAACTGCCGGGGAAGCAGGAGAAAGGAGACATGAGAATGTCAGAATTTAAACCAATCACTACACAAGAAGAATTTGATAATGCTATTAAAGCTCGCTTGTCTCGAGAGAAAGAGAAGTATGGCGACTATGACCAGCTTAAGTCTCGTGTTGCAGAATTGGAAGAAGAAAATGTTGGCTTGAAGTCAACAATTGAAGCTAATCGTCAAAGTAAGGCGGATGATGACAAGCAACTTGAAGAGTTGCAGAATCAAATCTCTGGTTATGAGACGGCTAGTCTGCGAACTCGGATTGCGTTGCAATATGGATTGCCTTACGACCTTGCAGATCGTTTGCAGGGAACTGATGAAGATAGCTTCAAAGCAGATGCAGAGCGTTTGGCATCTTTTGTGAAACATACTGAACATGTCGCACCAATGCGAACTCTAGAGCCTGCTCTAGAAAAAACTGAAAATACATCTTATAAAAACCTAGTACAAGGTTTAGTTTTTGAAGATTAAAGGAGTAATAATATATGACAGATCAACTATCAAGAGGAACATTATTTGACCCAATGCTTGTGACAGACCTTATCAACAAAGTTAAAGGTCACAGCTCATTGGCTAAATTGTCTAATCAACGAGCTATCCCGTTTAATGGATTGAAGGAATTCACATTTACATTCGATTCTGATGTAGATATTGTTGCAGAAAACGGGAAGAAAACGCATGGTGGTGCAAGTCTGGAACCTGTAACTATTGTGCCTATTAAAATCGAGTATGGCGCTCGTGTATCTGACGAGTTCGTTTATGCGTCAGAAGAAGCTAAAATTGACTATTTGAAGTCATTCAATGAAGGATTTGCTAATAAGGTGGCTCGTGGTATTGATATCATGGCTTTCCATGGTGTTAATCCACGGACTAAACAAGAATCGGCTGTTATTGGGGATAACTGCTTTGATAAGGCAGTCACTCAGACAGTGAACTTCACAACAAGTGATCCAGATACCAATGTCGAAGATGCAGTGAAGATGATTCAAGGGGCTGATAATATCGTTAGCGGTATGGCTATTGATACTACATTTGCAAGTGCACTTGCTAGCATGAAGAATGCGGCTAATGAGCGCCTTTACCCTGAATTAGCATGGGGAGCAAATCCAGGGGCTATTAATGGTCTACCTGTAGATGTAAATACAACAGTTGGTCTTAATGTTGGAACCAACAAGGATGTTGCTATTGTTGGTGACTTTGCTAACATGGTTAAATGGGGATATGCTAAGCAGATTCCACTAGAAGTCATTCGATATGGTGATCCAGACAATTCTGGAAAAGACTTGAAAGGCTATAACCAAGTCTATCTTCGTGCAGAAATCTATCTCGGATGGGGAATTTTGGACAAAAACAGCTTTGCTCGTGTTGTGAAAGCGGGGTAGTATATGGAATACATTAATGTAAAAACAGGGACTACTATCGTTACTGAAAATGCAATTAGTGGAGGTGATTGGGTTCCGATTGAAGAATACAAGCCCTTGGACACATTGACTAACGCAGCGTTGAAAAAAATCCTTGATGAAAAAGAGATTACTTATGATAATCGCGCCACAAAACCTGAATTGATTTCGCTGATTGAACAAGCTGACACTGAAGCTCAGTAGTCGCTTGACTGGAGGTAGAAATGGAAAACTTTGCAACAGTAGAAGATTTGAAAAAATTGTGGCGAACGTTGAAATTCGATGAGGAAAAACGAGCCGAGGCGCTGTTGGAAGTTGTTTCTCATTCTCTTCGAGTTGAAGCTAAAAAAGTTGGCAAGGATTTAGATGGGTTAGTGGCTACTGATCCATCTTTTGCTATGGTGGTCAAGTCCGTCACCGTTGATGTGGTAGCTCGCACGTTGATGACCTCAACTGACCAGGAGCCGGTGACTCAATTTGCTGAAAGCGCCTTGGGCTACTCAGTGAGTGGTTCTTATCTAGTCCCTGGAGGTGGTCTCTTCATCAAGGACTCTGAATTGAAACGTCTGGGTCTCAAAAAACAAAGATATGGGGTGATTGATATTTATGGGACGGATTAAAGGAATTACTGTAACTTTGACTGGGAAAACCAAGACTGGTCGGGATGACTTTGGTCATCCTATCTATGAGAATACTGAAATTCAAGTAGATAATGTCCTGGTTGTTCCAGCTTCGACAGAAGATATCACCAATCAGCTCAATTTGACTGGGAAAAAGGCAGCTTATACGCTGGGCATTCCAAAAGGCGATCAGAACGAGTGGAAAGACCGTGAGGTTCGTTTCTTTGGGCGAAAATGGCGCACGATTGGCTTTCCGTTAGAAGGCATTGAAGCCATGATGCCTCTAGAATGGAATAAGAAAGTGATGGTTGAAGCGTATGAGTAATACAAAAATCAAGCTTATCGGTTCGGGTGTAGGAGCTCTTTTGAAATCAAAAGAGATTCAGGACATCTTGAACAAAGAAGCAACGGTCATTAAAAAAAGATGTGGTCCTGGCTATGAACAAGATAGCCACATTGGTAAGACAAGAGCCAATGCTATGATTTATCCAGCTACGCGAAAAGCGAAGAGGGATAATTTGAAAAATAACACTTTGTTGAAGGCGGTACATAAATGATTGAAATTATTATCAAGAAATATCTTGACGGTCATTTAGATGTACCGTCATTTTTTGAGCATGAAGCTGAAGCTCCTGATAGTTTTGTCATTATTCAAAAGACAGGAGGAAAGGAGCGGAATCATTCTGGTAGTGCGACCTTTGCTTTTCAAAGCTATGGTCCTACTATGCAGAAGGCTGCCGAGCTCAATGTGAAAGTAAAAAGTGCTGTTAAAGGGTTGATTGAACTAGATTCAATCTGTGGCGTCCACTTAAACAGCGATTACAATTTTACGGACACTGAAACGAAACAATATCGATATCAAGCCGTATTTGATATTAATTATTTTTAAAAAGGAGAAATTAAATGGGAAAAGAAGCAAATGTAACGACTGCAAAACCTAAAATCGGAGGTGCGGTTTATTCTGCACCTCTTGGAACGGCACTGCCGACAGATGCAACAACAAAGTTAGATCAGGCGTTTGAAGCACTAGGTTATATTTCAGAAGACGGTATGACCAACAGTAACTCGCCAGAGTCAGAAAATATCAAAGCTTGGGGCGGTGTCGTTGTAAGCTCAGTTCAAAAGGAAAAAACAGACACATTCAAATATATGCTTATAGAAGCATTGAATCTACATGTTTTGAAGGAAGTGTATGGACCAGATAATGTATCTGGGGATTTGTCATCAGGAATTACGATCAAGGCAAATTCAAAAGAATTGCCACATCACTGTCTGGTTATCGAAACAGTCCTAAAAGGTGGTGTACTTAAACGTATTGTTATCCCTTCAGGAAAGGTAACTTCCATTGATGAAATCACTTATAACGATGGAAGTGTTCTTGGATATGGTACGACAGTAACTGCCTTCCCTAACGCTGCTGACGACACACACTATGAATACATCAAAGGAGCTTAATCATGTCAAGACGAAATCGTAAGAAAAAAAATAACGGAGCAACCCCACAGATTAAAACAATTCGTGGTGTTACTTCGACTGGATTTGCTTTTGAAATTACAAAAGAGCGCTTGGAAAACTATGAGTTACTTGAAGCCATCGCTGAAGTAGATACAAATCCGGCAGTTTTACCAAAAGTGGTCAAACTTATGCTTGGTGACAAATCAGAAGATTTGAAAAACCATGTGCGGACGGCGGATGGTATTGTTCCTTTGGATAAAATGGGAGCAGAAATTAGTGAGATTTTCACAAGTCAGAACCAGTTAAAAAAATAGCGCTCCTTGCTAGAATGATTCAAACAGACGAAGACGCTCTTGTTTGTGATTTAGCTGAAACCTATGGAATTTTTGACTACAGACAGTTACCTGCTGACCAAGTAGCTGTCTTTGCTTTTGGTCTGAGAGATGATTCACGGATCAAACTAGCAATGACCAATAGCAAGGTTCCTTTTGAAACTTTTTTGCTTGCGGGCGTGCTAGATAGACTTTCTGCTCTTGTTTGGTTTAAAACAACAGACGGTCAGAAAGGAATCAATAAACCATTAATGGTTGCAGAGGAGCTGGCAGATAAAACTAAAGCTAAAGAAAGTAAGGAGATGATCTTTGATTCTGGTGAGGACTTTGAAGAATATCGTCAGCAAATTCTAGAAAAGATAGGAGGTGAGGATTAGTGGCGACAGAAATAGCACAAGCTTATGTACAATTGATACCATCGGCCAGAGGCATTACTGGTAAAATCCAATCGCTTCTCAATCCTGAAGCTAGCGCAGCAGGACAAAGTGCTGGGCAGTCATTAGGTTCTAGTCTTGTTAGCGTTATGACAAAGGTTATTGCAGCAGCAGGGATTGGCAAGGCTTTTTCAGCTGCTATCAGTGAAGGTGCAGCGCTCCAGCAATCGCTCGGAGGTATTGAAACTCTTTTCAAAGGTTCTGCTGACAAGGTCAAGGGATATGCTAATGAGGCTTACAAGACAACAGGATTGTCAGCTAATGCCTACATGGAGAACGTGACAGGCTTCTCAGCTAGTCTCTTGCAATCTTTGGGTGGAGATACAAACAAAGCTGCTGAAACAGCAAACATGGCAATGATTGATATGTCAGATAATGCTAACAAGATGGGTACATCGATGGAGAGCATTCAGATGGCTTATCAAGGGTTTGCGAAGCAAAACTACACCATGTTGGATAACCTTAAACTCGGTAGAAAAACCATAGCCGAGTATAAACCTAGTGAAAACGGTGAAACTCTAGGAGTTGCCTAGACAATACCGTGCTAAGCAAGATTTTAGTCGCTTTTTCCTTAATTGTATGATAAAATAAAGTTATCAAATACTAGGAAAAAAGCAGTATGTGGAAGAAAATCAAAAGAAATGACAACTATTCAATAAATGAGTTCGGAGAAGTCAGAAATGATAAAACCGGACTTATTAAACAACCATTCAAAAATAAACAGAATGGCTATTTGATAGTTGACCTATACAAAAACAATAAATCTGAAAAAGTTCCTATTCATAGATTGGTGGCAGAAGCCTTTATTCCGAATCCAGGTAAAAAATTGACAGTTGACCATATCGATGGGAACCGAGAAAACAATTCTATTGAAAACTTAAGGTGGGCGACTTATTCAGAAAATAATTCACGATTTGAAACGATTGGTGTAAGAAGTGAATCAATCATAGTTACAAGATACGCAGAAGAAAGAAATAAAAGAGGTGGCGGACATTTAGCATGGCTTGATGTTATTGACACAATGGAATTTGAAAGTGTTTCTGAAACTGCAAAATACTTTGATTGCACTATTTCTAATATTTCTCTAATGTTAGAAAAAGGCACGATTGGAAGACGTGGAAGAACTAGGGGATATAGATTTTCTTACAAGAACGGTGGACGTTCTAAAACCTTGAAAGTGTAACGACTATCGAAACAGAAAAAACATCCAAAAGGGTGTTTTTTTAATGGAGTAGAGTAGGCTCAAGCGAGCCGAAGCGCTAGGATGTATTTAATACATAAGAGATAGTCTAATCTCTATGGCAACATAGAGCAGTCTAAAAAAGACGGCTACAATCTAGCGAATTGTAGCGAATATGTACCGTGTATGGTGGTACAAAGCAGGAAATGGAGCGTCTCTTGAATGACGCTCAGAAGTTGACTGGTGTTAAGTATGACATTAACAACCTGTCAGATGTTTATAATGCTATCCACGCTATCCAAGAAAATCTCGACATCACTGGAACAACAGCTAAAGAGGCGGCATCTACTTTTAGTGGTTCTTTTGAATCTATGAAAGCAGCTGCTCAGAATGTCCTTGGTAAGCTGGCATTGGGGGAGAATATCCTGCCTTCTCTGCATGCTCTGCTTAAAACAACCTCTACATTTCTCTTTGATAATTTTTTGCCGATGATTGGCAATGTTTTTTCAGGCCTTGGATTGGTTCTGACTGAAGGGATTAGTCAGATTGCATCTCAGCTTTTTGGGGATGCCTTTGGGAGTGCAGTTTTTGATCAACTGGCTCGTGTAACAGGAATCTTTGAGACCTTTTTTGACATGATTTTTGGGTCATTAAGTAAGCAAGATAACATTGATATTCTGAATACGATTGGTTTTAGTGAGGAAGCTGCAACTCAAATTGTCAATATTGCGGATAATATCCGAGTTACTTTTGAGAATATCGGAGTTGTTGCTGGTAATGTTGCAAGCATTGTTGTTGACTTCGTTGGAGATCTGTTAGGGATCAAAGACGGAGAGCAGGGAGTGAATTTGCTAGGCATTGCCTTTGAAAGTATCACAGGTTTTATCAGAGACGCTTCTGAAAGTCTTAGTAAATTTACCTCTTGGTTAAAAGATTCACCTCTTGCATTAGATGCCTTAAAATCGGCTGTTGTTGGCATTACGAGTGCATGGGCAGGATATAAAGCTGTCTTAGCGGTAATAAAAGGAATTGAAACAATCAGGAATGCAACTCTGGCTATTACGAATGGTCTTATGCTGGCTCAGTTCGTAAGAACCGGTGCACTCACTACCGCAGAAGCGGCGAATGCGGCTGCTACTATGGGAGCAAGTGGAGCGTTTAAGATTTTTAATGCAGTCCTAAGCGTTTCAGGTGGCTGGATTGGAATTGTTGTCACGGCTATTTCTGCTCTTGTTGCTGGATTAGTCTGGTTCTTCACACAAACAGAAACTGGTCAGCAAATTTGGTCATCTTTTGTGGATTGGATAAAGCAGGCATGGCAGGGAATTGCTGATTTCTTTGTTGGTATTTGGTCTGGTATCTCTGAAGGTGCTAGCACTTTGTGGGATGGAGTTGTTACAACCTGGAATGCTTACATTGAGTCTTTGAAGGCCATGTGGAATGCTGTTGTAACATTCTTTTCTGACTTGTGGGTAAGGATTCAAGAGGTAGCATCTATTGCATGGACAGCTATCACAACGGTAGTGATGGCTATTGTTCAACCGTTCATTGACGGATTCATGAATGTTTGGAATAACATTTCAGATGGTCTTACTCAAATTTGGGAAGGGATTAAGATGATTTTTCAAGGTGCTTGGGAAATCATTAAATCAATTTTCTTGGGTGCTCTTTTGGTCATTATCGACCTTGTGACAGGGAATTTTAACCAGCTGGGAGCTGATCTTTCTCTAATTTGGGAAGGCATTCAAAATGGCATTTCTCTGATATGGGAGGGGATTAAAACATATTTCTCTGGAGTCGTAGATGTCATCGTAGGTTATGGTATTGCTGTTTTTGAAAACTTTTCTGCTGTTCTTAGTGCGATTTGGGAGGCTATCAAAACAGCTGCATTTGTTTCCTGGGACTGGATAAAAACCACTATATTAAATTTGATTTCAGGCTTAGTTCAGGGTGCGCAGGATATCTGGGATAGCTTTATGAACTTCCTTTCTAATTTGTGGGAAGGTATCAAGTCAACGGCAAGTAATGCTTGGAGTTCTCTAGTATCTAGCGTTCTAAGCATTATCAATGGTCTTGTATCTGGCGCGCAAAATGCTTGGAACAGCATGTCTAATGCGGTATCTAGTCTTGTAAGTAATGTCACTGGTTTTTTCAATCAATTGTGGAATATTGATCTGTATGGTGCAGGCCAGGCAATCTTACAAGGTTTCTTAAATGGTCTGCAGTCTATGTGGTCTTCTGTCACTGACTTTGTTGGAGGGATCGCTAGCTGGATTCGTGACCACAAAGGTCCTATCGAATATGACCGGAAATTGTTGATCCCTGCAGGTACTGCAATCATGCAAAGTTTAGACCAAGGATTAAAAGAACGTTTTAAGGGTGTGAAGCAAACTGTTGGAGGTATGGCTGATGAAATTTCAGATGTATTTTCAGGAGATAGTCTGGATCTGAATTCCTCTGCCTCAGTTACTAAAAGCCTTGAGGCACAGTTGGCAATGCCGTCAGCTCAATTTGAAGCACATGAGAGTAAAACCGTGTCTGAGATAGCGATTCTGAGAACAAGTATGGAAAGAATCCTTACTGCTATCCTTGAGAAATCGTCAGATATCTACCTAGACAATGATATTATCTCGCTCAAAACCTACGAACAACACGGTGCAATTTATGCAAGGGAGGGAATTTAATGAATTATATGATCATCAATGGTTTTAACACTTCAACCCTTCCTGGTTGTGTTGTGACAGATTTTGGGAAGGTGGAGGCTGCTAAGCCAAAAGGAGAGAAGGCAAACCTTTATGGAGTCAATGGTAGTTACCGTGTGCTAGATGGTTCTTTCGACAGTTACGAAAGGACCTTCGCTCTCCACGTTAAAAAAATGGTTGAGATTTCAAGTATACTTGATAAGTTTCAATCGAATGATAACGTTTTGGAATTTAGCTATCAGCTTGGTTCATTGTTCTACGCTAATTTTGTGACTGCTAATTTTGAGCCGTTTGGGAATCATGCTTGGAAGTTAGAAATCAAGCTAGACATGCAGCCGTTCCGCTATCAAAAAGATGTAGCGCCTGTGGTGCTGACAGCATCTGGTACAGTCAACAATCCTGGAACGATTTATTCGGAACCAATCATCGAGGTTGAGGGGGATGGTGATATCTCCCTTACTATTGGCCGTAAGACCATGTATCTTGCTATTAAGACCAAGGCCATGATTGATTGCAGGCAAGGCAAGCAAAATATCTACAATGCTACTGGTGCGGTTCAGAACACTCTCAGGAAACGTGGAGGGTTCTTGGAAATCCCGACTGGTAAGGTCGGGATCTCGTTTACTGGAACCGTCCGTAAGATTACTATTCGACCGAATTGGAGGTATAAGATTTGATTTATTTAACAAATGGGAATATGCCTCTGAATGCTGCATATGCTGATGAAATCGTTCAAGAGGATAATAGCACCTATCAATTGACCTTCCGATTCCCTACTTCTGATTCGTTGTGGGATCAGTTGAAGGAGGAAGCGTTCCTAACGGCTGATGACCTTCACGGTGAACAGGATTTTGTCATTTTTGAGGTAGAGAAGAAGCATGGCTATATTCAAGTCTATGCGAAACAAGTATTCACCCTTTTGAATAACTATGTGGTCAGTTCGCTTACTCTTGATAGAGCGACTGGCTCAACTGCTCTCAGTCGTTTTGCTGGCGCGATCACTCGTGACAATCCGTTCTCATTCTTCTCTGATATTGAAGATAGACACACCTTTAACATCGGCTCTAAGAATGCTATGGAGGCATTCGCGAAAGATAAGCACTCGATCATCGGTCAATGGGGTGGCGACCTTGTTCGCCACGGCTACCAGGTTCGGCTTTTAAAAAATGGCGGTTCGGAAAACGAATCGCTTTTTATGTACAAGAAAAACCTGTCTAGCTATCAGCACAAGACCTCTACCAAGTCTTTGAAGACTCGTATTACTTTTATCGCGACAGTCAAAGGTGAGGGAGAGAAGGCACCTGATCGTACGTTTACGGTCACGATTGATAGTCCACTTATTAACAAGTACAGTCAAATCTATGAAGATGTGATTGAGGTTAATGACCAGGACGTGAAGGATGAAGCGAGCCTGCGAAAATATGGCGAGCAGTATTTCAAAACATCGCTCTGCGACATGATGGAAGATAGCCTTGAACTTGAGGTTGTCGGCCAGAGTGACGTGCCTGTTCAGATGTATGACATCGTGAGCCTGTTTCATGAGGTCTACAATCTGGATGTGCGTAAGAAAATCACCAAGTACACCTATTCGCCAATGGCAAAGAAGCTGATTTCAATCGGCTTTGGTCAGTTTAAGTCAGGTCTTGCGAATGCGATTGGGAACGCGGTCAGTGATGCGGTCAAGGGTGAAGCGCAACAACTTCATGATGATTTTGAGCGTCAGTTAGAAAGAGAGATCAAAAATGCGGATCTCGCTTTTGATCGTCAAAAAGAGGAGCTGGTCAACCAATTCACAGATGGTCTCAACGCTGCCAAAGCCAAGTCTGAAGAGGTTAAGAGAGATCTCTCTGATAATATCGACCAGCGTTTTGGCAGTTTTAACAACGGCCCATTACAAGAAGCCAAGCGCAGAGCTGAAGAGGCCTTGAGAAACGCTGGTGCAAGTAGCCTGCTTGCTCAGGAAGCGAAGCGGATTGGGTTGGATTCTGTTGCCAAACTTGAAGAATTCAAGAAACAGGCTACGAGCGCTCAGATGACTTTGTCAAGTGATTTGGATGCTTTAGCAAATGAAGTTCTATCGAAGCAAGAACAAATAAAAGATGAAGTTGATGAACAAGTTGAAGCACTGATCCAGACAAAAAAAGAATTGGCTGGTGTGAAGTCGGCGCAAGCGACGTATGAAGAGACAACGACTCGCAGATTATCAGAGCTGACCAACTTGGCCAACGGTAAGGCTAGTAAGTCTGAGCTCCTGCAGACGGCCGAGGAACTGGCTAGTAAAATAGCGAGTGTTAAAGTCGGTGGTAGAAACTATTATCGAGACTCCGAGAAGGTTCGAACAAGTACACGGTTCTTCGCATTTCCTCTACATCCCTACCTTACTCAAGAAAATATAGGTGAAACTTGGACTTTATCGTTTGATTTAAAAATCAACGAAGGTGGTGAGATTCGTCCTCTACATTTTTATCATTATCAAACAAATCGCTTCGGTCTGAAAGCTAGCGCAGACATCACTCCAAGCAAGGACTGGCAACGGTTCACATTCACAGGTCCAGTTATCTTTCCGAACGACGATCCTCGTTACTCTAGGGGAGAAATGGCCTTGTATGACTACGGTGGAAATAATAACTATTCCGTTCGTAGGATTAAACTTGAAAAAGGGACTCTAGCTACTGACTGGAGCCCGGCAATCGAAGATACTGAGGGTCAGATTTCAGCCGTCGAATCCAACTTCAGACAGCGCGCTGACTCGCTAGATGCTGGTGTGAGAAGTCTGACTGAAGGATTGAGAACTAAAGCGGATATCAGTGCACTCAACGTGACTGCTGAGAATATCAGGCAGTCTGTGAAGAGTCTTGAGACAGACACACAGAACAAGCTGGATCAGAAATTGAGTCAGGCTGAATTTGAGGTGCGGGCTGGTTCTATCCATCAGGAAATCCTGAACGCAACCAAGGACAAGGCAGATAAGACTCTGGTCGTGGCTGAAGCTGGGAAATTGCGAGAAGAATTTTCAAACTTGAGAGTCGGTGGAACTAACTTGTTGAAAGGCTCAAAAGGACCTTTTCTGCCAGATAGGAAACCGGCTAATTTTGATAATAATGTTCTTTATGCAGGAAATACGTCTATTTACATGGAACAGGGGCAGGAATACATTATTTCTGCTAAAACAGACGGGACCTTTACAGCTCATCACGACGGGAATAAGGAATCCGATAACGTAGTTCTTTGGATTATGGACAAGGATGTCAGAAATTATCAAATTGTATCGGACCTCAAGACAGGTACCACAGGAACGAAAATCACTTGGAATAAGCCGACAGGGATTTATCATCTACGAGTTAACACTTATCACAAAGAAGCAACCAAAAGCGTCTGGGACGTGAAGATTGAGAAAGGCAATGTTGCTACAGACTGGAGTCCTGCTCCCGAAGACACTGACGGTCTTATCATAGAGGCTAAGGCCACCTTTGAGCGGACGGCTCAGGGCTTGCGAACTGACTTGTCAGCTATTCAGGAATATGCCAATAAAGACGGTCAGCGACAGGAAGCATTGCAGCGCTATTCTCGTGAGGAAAGCGCAAAACAAGCAACGGCTGTACGTGAGTTGGTAACAAGGGACTATGTAGGCAAAGCGACTTATCAAGAAGATGTGAAGGGTATCAATCAGAGGATTGAAGCTGCTAAAACTAGTGCGAATAAAGACATCGCTAGTCAAATCGCAAGCTATCGTCAATCTGTAGATGGTAAGTTCACGGATATTTCAAGTCAGATAACTACTTATAAGCAAGATTTGGGCGGTCAAATCAGCGGTCTATCAAATAGACTTACAAGCAGTGAGCAAGGAACCACTACTCAGATTTCAAATTTAAAGACTCAGGTCGCTACAAACAAGGATAATGCTGAACGACAAATGGGTAGAATATCTGATCAGGTTTCTGCAAACAAAGCAAATTCTGATAGTCAATTTGCGAATGTGACCAATCAACTAGCACGAAAAGTAGAGACTACTGACTTCCAGCGAGTCAAAGAAACCAGTCAGCTTTACGAGCGGATATTGGGCAATACAGATAATGGGATTGCTGATAATGTCGCTCGGATGGCTATGACCAATCAGCTGTTCCAGGTTGAAGTTTCCAAAAACGAGAACCTGAAAACCGTTCAAAGACAACTAGCTGGGTCGTGGGGAGTTCATAATAAGAACAGTGTCAACGAAATCATAGCTGGTTTTAATCTAGCAGGTAGAAATGCAGGAATTAAAGCAGAGACTATCAGACTTGAGGGGCACACTCTGGCTGATAAATTAACTGCAATTGACGGTTACTTCAAGCGATTATTTGTTGGTGAGGGTACGTTCGCGACTCTGAATGCGGATGTTATACGAACGAACTCTATCACGGCTGATAAGCTGGTCATGGATATGGCTATGGCTAGAAGATTTGTATCAAGTGATCTCTTCACAGATACGCTTGCTGCTAAAGAAGCCTTTATCAATAAGCTCCGGTCAGTCGTAGTCACTGCAACCTTGCTTGAAGGTTATCAAGGCCGAATCGGTGGGTTCCAGATTGGTACACATGATAACGACCCAAGTTCATTCTGGTTGACTGGATTAGACCAGTTTAAGGTCGGCATGAGTAACGGTAGAGGTCGAGAGTTCCAGACAGCCTTCTGGGCCAATTGGGGCAACACTTGGGGAAGACCAGGGCCCTTGTCTTGGTACGTCACACTTGATGGAAAAATGTACTGTAACAATGATGCGGCATTCCATAGAGTGGTTGATTTTTCAAGTACCTGCTCTGTTAATTTTTATGGAGCCAATTCGTTCTATAAAGATATTTATATGCGCAATGGTTCTGAAATCTACGGTACAGGTTCAACCCCTCGTGCTGGAAGTAAGAACTCGGTTGTATGGTGGAATCAAGTCGGTGACGGAAGCCTCAAGTATCATATCGACATGGCTTCCGACAAGCGCTTGAAAGAGAATATTCTGGATAGTAACATTGTTGCTCTAGATAAAATCAAGCAATTGAAAATGAAATCCTTTGATTTCATAAGTACTGGTAAGCATGAAGAAGTAGGTTTGATCGCACAAGAAGTTGAAGCGATACTTCCATCAGTGATTTCAAAAAATCCTGAAAAAGCAGATGATTACTTGCACATCGACTATGTAGCGATTGTGCCTTATTTGATTAAGTCGATACAAGAGTTAAATCAAAAAATAGAAGAAATGGAGAAAACAGTAGCATGAATAACAACATGGACGCAGTAGTAAATCAGTTAACACTTGATTCGCTGACTAAAAAGCTAGCAGTCAGTGAGAAAGAAGCAGCTCAGAATGAAGCTCTTTATTTGTATGCAGCAAGCGAATTGCACACGATGAAAGAGGTTCTAGAATATGACCCAGCTCTAAAAGAGCTCTTTGAAGAAGTGAAAGGAAAAATGACAAATGGCAATTAATAATTATGAATTAGCGAGCAAGCCTTACACACGAGGCTTCGGAGACAACATTAAGACTGTGGTAGAAATTCGTCTGTCAGAGGGCAATCGATACAGTACGAACATGCGTGAACTTTCAGGAGACCGTACAAATGAATCAGAGGATGTCTTGATTCAAGCGGTTCTTGATATCTTAAAAGCTGAACTAGATCCTGGCGCAGCAATCGTTAAAGCACAGGCGCAACTTGAACAGGCCAATCAGAAGATTGCACATAATGAAAGCGAGCAGAACCGACTCTCTGCGCTTGCAAATAAAATCGACAAAGTAGTGCGTGTCATGGCACAGGATTCAATCATGGGCGAGAAAATCGCCTACGGAACAACCTACAAGCTCCTTGTAGAACTCTTCCCATTTGCAGAAGAAGGCAAGGCCTATCAGCCAGGTGATATGTTTGTGATTGAAGATCCTGAACATGTCGAGCTGAACGGTGAGGGCAAGCGTGTCTTGATTCAGACGAATCAGGCTTTCAGCTACAAAGGTGAATCTCTCAAGGAACTTGAAGGTGGACCATCTCAAAATGGCCTTCTTGCAATCTGGAAGTGGGATGGCCAAAAGAATGGAAGTGATCTTGAAACTACTCGAGTTTCTGCACAGTAGATTGGAAGTGGTCTGATTGGAATTACTAGCATTTCTGGATAAATTAAGTCCGATTCTAATCGTGATTATTCCTAGCTATTTCTCCTTCAAAAGCACGCAGAATACAAAAGAGACTGACAAGCAAATCAGTCTCTTATCTGACAAAATTAGTGCTATTGAAAAAACAGTTTCAAATGTCGAGAACATTGGAAAAGATAATAGCAAAGGATTGAGTGTTATTGGAAAAGGTCTTCAAAGATTACAACGTTTTCGATTGCAAGAAAACCTAAAAAAAGCCATTAGACGAGGCAATACCAATCAGCATGAGATTGAGGAGTTGTCTCGTCTTTATGAAAGTTATGTCGAGCTTGGTGGCAATGGAGCCATCAAGGTACTGTATGAAAAATTTCTAGCATTGGAAATTGTGGAGGAAAATATAAATGCAACAGATTAACGAAATTTTACTAAACGGAGCCATCAGCATCCTAGTTATTTTGCTAGGTATCGTAGTCAAGTCAATCAAAGACTACCTTATTAAGAAGGGTGGAGAGAAAACCATCAAAATTGTGGAGATCTTGGCCAAAAATGCGGTCAATGCCGTTGAGCAAGTCGCTTCAGAAACTGGCTACAAGGGTGAAGAGAAGCTGGAACAGGCTCGCGCTAAAATCCGTGCTGAGCTTAGCAAGTACAATATCAGCATGACTGACAAAGATTTGGACACATTCGTTGAATCTGCTGTGAAGCAGATGAATGATGCTTGGAAGGAGTAAGTATGTCTAAGAAACAAGAAATGATTCAATTCTTCATCGATAAGGCCAACGCTGTCGATGGAGTGGATAATGATGGAGTTTATGGCTTCCAGTGTACCGACGTGCCTTGTTACGGGCTACGTCATTGGTACGGCGTGACGCTATGGGGGAATGCCTACGACTTGCTTGAGTCAGCACGTTCACAAGGCCTGAAAGTCGTGTATGACGCTGACTATCCAAAGGCTGGCTGGTTCTTCGTAAAATCCTATGTAGCTGGCGACGGTGTCAACTACGGGCATACAGGTCTTGTATATGAGGACTCAGACGGAAATACTATCAAGACGATTGAGCAGAACATCGATGGAAACTGGGACTACTTAGAAGTGGGTGGCCCTTGTCGCTACAATGAGCGTTCTGTAAGTGAAATCGTTGGGTATATCGTACCGCCTGAAGAGGTTGAAACTGGCTGGAAACAGAACCAGTACGGCTGGTGGTGGGTTCGTGAAGATGGCTCATACCCAACCGATAAATGGGAGAAAATCAACGATGTTTGGTACTATTTCGATGACAAAGGCTTCATGAAGCGCAGTACATGGTTGAACTATAAGGATGCTTGGTACTGGTTCACGGATTCAGGATCTATGGCCACTGGCTGGGCTCGTATCAACAACGCCTGGTATTATTTCGATGAAGACGGCAAGATGGTCACTGGTTGGATTAAGCACAAGTTGACTTGGTACTACCTCGACCGTAAGAACGGTAACATGGTATCAAACTCATTTGTCCAATCCGCAGACGGAACAGGCTGGTACTATCTCAAACCAGACGGAACACTGGCAGATAAGCCAGAATTTATGATTGAGCCTAATGGCTTAATCACCACAAAATAAAAATAGAAAGAATCAAAAATATAGTACACTAACCGCAGGTTCAGGCTTGCGGTTTTTTGTTTGCACTTAGACAGTGAAAAAATCACGGTTTTGGTACCCATTTTGGTACCCAGAATAGTTTTTTATTTAATATTTAATTAGAATGTCATCTGTTAAAATCCTTGTTTTTCAAGCTTTTGAACACTATTGCATATTTTAAATACTTTTAGTTATAAAACAAGTTTCTGTTTACCCAATCGCAAAATAAAAAGGTCCAGTGAACCTTTTTATCCCGAGCCTTGAAATGAAAAGGCGAGGAAGCTAGAAGTAGCATTAAATAAGGCTTTCCGAGTTTTCGGAGAGCCTATTTTTTTATCCAAAAAGAATATAAGAAATTAAAACCCTGTTCATTCGTATTTTATAGTAGATTGAATCTAGAACAGTACACTACAACTGCTAAAAATATTTCTAGAAATTAGGTTGACTTTTCTAATTTCTCTGTTCATATCTTATTTCAATCCACTATATATATAAAACAAAGTATGAAAGCGCATCTCAATTTTAAGACTTTTTGGTAAATTAAGAGTATAATCAAAGTATGTTACCTTTTTATAAGATAACAAGCTAATATAATAAAGTTTAGCTTGCATATTTTTAAAATTTTATTTCAAGGAGGAATAATGGAAAAGTATTTTGGTGAAAAACAGCAGTGTTTTTCATTTAGAAAATTATCAGTAGGACTTGTCTCTGCAACGATTTCAAGTTTATTTTTTATGTCTGTATTAGCTAGCTCATCTGTAGAGGCTCAAGAGACTAAAGGTGTTCACTATAAATATGTGACAGAGTCAGAGCTATCATCAGAAGAAAAGAAGCATCTTGTCTATGACATTCCGACATACATGGAGAATGATGATGAGACTTATTATCTTGTTTATAAATTAAATTCCCAAAATCAACTGGGAGACTTACCAAATACTGGAAGTAAGAATGATATGCAAACCCTAGTTGCTGGTGCTAGCTTAGCGGCTCTGGGGATTTTAATTTTTGCCGTTTCTAAGAAAAAAGTTAAGAATAAAACGCTATTACATTTAGTATTGGTTGCAGGAATAGGAAATGGTGTTCTTGTATCGGCTCATGCTTTAGAAAATAATCTCTTACTGAATTACAATACTGACTATGAATTGACCTCTGGAGAAAAATTGCCTCTTCCTAAAGGGATTTCAGGTTACACTTATATTGGATATATCAAAGAGGGAAACATAACTTCTGAATCTAAAGTAGATAATCAAGAGAAATCAGTAGCTACTCCCAAAAATCAACAAAAGGTAGATTACAATGTTACACCAAATTTTGTAGAACATCCATCAACAGTACAGGCTATTCAGGAACAAACACCTGTTTCTTCAACTAAGCCGACAGAAGTTCAAGTAGTTGAAAAACCTCTTTCTACAGAATTAACCAATCCAACAAAAAAAGAGAAACAATCTTCAGATTCTCAAGAACAATTAGCCAAACATAAGGATGTACAAGCTGGAACTCTGGTAACCGACAAGGGGGAGCCAGCGATCCAGCCAGAGTTACCAGAAGCAGTTGTATCTGATAAAGGGGAGGCTGCAGTCCAACCCGCCTTGCCAGAAGCTGTGGTAAGTGATAAAGGCGTACCTGAAGTTCAACCTGCGTTACCAGAAGCAGTTGTAAGTGACAAAGGCGAATCTGAAGTTCAACCAACGTTACCAGAAGCAGTAGTAACTGACCAGGGCGAACCAGCGGTCCAGCCAGAATTACCCGAAGCAGTTGTTACAGACAAGGGTGAGGCAGAAGTTCAAGCAACGTTGCCGGAAGCAGTAGTAAGTGACAAGGGTGAGCCTGCAGTCCAACCCGCCTTGCCAGAGGCTGTTGTAAGTGATAAAGGCGTACCGGAAGTTCAACCTGCGTTACCAGAAGCGGTTGTAACTGACAAAGGTGAGCCGGAAGTTCAACCCGCCTTGCCAGAAGCAGTTGTTACTGATAAAGGAGAACCGGAAGTTCAACCTGAATTGCCAGAAGCAGTTGTAACCGATAAAGACAAACCGGAAGTTCAACCTGAATTGCCAGAAGCAGTTGTAAGCGATAAAGGAGAACCAGCAGTCCAACCCGCCTTACCAGAAGCAGTTGTGACTGACAAAGGTGAGCCGGAAGTTCAACCTGCGTTACCAGAAGCAGTCGTGACTGATAAGGGTGAGCCTGCAATTCAGCCAGAGTTACCAGAAGCTTTAGTAAGTGACAAAGGCGAACCAGAAGTTCAACCTGAATTACCCGAAGCAGTTGTAAGTGACAAAGGCGAGCCTGCGATCCAGCCAGAGTTACCAGAAGCAGTTGTAACAGATAAAGGTGAACCAGAAGTTCAACCTGAATTGCCAGAAGCAGTTGTTACTGATAAAGGTGAACCTGAAGTTCACCCAGAGTTGCCAGAAGCTGTTGTAAGTGATAAAGGCGTACCTGAAGTTCAACCCGAATTGCCAGAAGCAGTAGTAAGTGACAAAGGTGAGCCTGAACAGGTAGCCCCACTTCCAGAATACACTGGTGATATTGATCAAATAAAGCCGGATATTCCGACTGAAAATCCGAAAGAAACAGATCCAGAGAAAACACTTGAATTAAGAAATGTTTCTGATGTAGAGCTCTATAGCCAGACGAATGGAATTTATAAACAGCATGTTTCGTTGGATGGTGTTCCAAACAATACAGATACTTACTTTATTAAGGTAAAATCGGAATCGTTTAAAGATGTCTATCTACCAGTCGCTTCAATTACTGAAGAGGAAAGAAATGGTCAGTCAGTTTATAAAATCACAGCCAAAGCTGAGAAACTCCAGCAAGAGCAGAACAATAAATATGTCGACCATTTCAGCTTCTATCTTTCCAAGAAGGCTACAGAGGAAAAGACAAACTTTACTTCCTTTAGTAATCTGGTCAAAGCTATAAACCAAAATCTCTCTGGAACCTATCATTTAGCAGCTAGCCTGAATGCTAACGAAGTGGAGCTTAGTCCTGATGAAAGATCCTATATCAAGGGAACCTTTACTGGTCAGTTGATTGGAGAAAAAGATGGCAAGAATTATGCTATCTATAATTTGAAAAAACCTCTGTTTGAAAACTTGAATGGTGCTACAGTAGAAAAACTGAGTCTAAAAAATGTTACTATTTCAGGGAAAAATGATATTGCTTCACTGGCAACTGAAGCTACGAATGGCACAAAGATTAAACAAGTTCATGTCGATGGTGTTCTGGCTGGAGAACGTGGTATCGGTGGATTGCTTGCTAAGGCAGACCAATCAAGCATCGCAGAGAGCAGTTTCAAGGGAAGAATTGTCAATACCTATGAAACGACTGATGCCTACAATATTGGCGGTCTGGTCGGTCATTTAACAGGAAAAAATGCGTCTATTGCTAAATCCAAAGCGACAGTAGCCATTTCATCCAACACCAATAGTTCAGATCAGACTGTTGGTGGGCTTGCAGGTCTAGTAGATCAAGATGCGCATATACAGGATAGCTATGCTGAAGGTGATATCAATAATGTCAAGCACTTTGGTAGAGTCGCGGGTGTAGCAGGATATTTGTGGGATCGAAAAACAAATGAGGAACAGCATGCAGGAAGATTGACCAATGTACTAAGTGATGTCAATGTAACCAACGGGAATGCCATTACCGGTTACCACTACAATGGAATGAAGGTGAAGGACACATTCAGCAGCAAAGCGAACAGAGTATACAATGTCACCTTGGTTAGGGATGAAGTCATCAGCAAAGAATCCTTTGAAGAAAGAGGAACAATGCTAGATGCTTCTGAAGTGACTAATAAAAAAGCAGAAATCAATCCTCTCACTCCTCCAACAGTGGAACCCCTCTCAACAAGCGGCAAGAAAGACAGTGATTTTTCTAAGGTAGCCCATTATCAAGCTAACCGTGCTTTGGTTTATAAGAACATTGAAAAATTGTTACCTTTCTATAACAAGGCGACCATCGTGAAATACGGAAACCTGGTCAAGGAGAACAGTCTCTTATATCAAAAAGAACTCTTGTCCGCAGTTATGATGAAGGATGACCAAGTCATCACAGATATTGTTTCTAACAAACAGACTGCAAATAAACTCTTGCTTCACTATCAGGACCATTCATCTGAGAAGCTCGATCTCAAGTACCAGACTGATTTTGCCAAGCTGGCAGAATATAGTTTAGGGGATACAGGACTCCTCTACACTCCAAATCAATTCTTGTATGACCAAGACTCTATCATTAAGCAAGTCTTACCTGACTTACAAAAGGTTGACTATAAGTCGGATGCCATCAGAAAGACACTCGGAATTTCTCCAGATGTCAAGCAAACTGAGCTCTATCTGGAAGACCAGTTCGTCAAAACAAAACAAAATTTGGCAAACAGTTTGAAAAAACTCTTGTCAGCAGATGCTGGACTTGCTGGTGACAACCCAGTTACCAGAGGCTATCTTGTAGATAAAATCAAGAACAATAAGGAAGCCTTGCTACTCGGTTTAACTTATTTAGAACGTTGGTATAACTTTAGCTATGGTCAAGTGAATGTCAAAGACCTGGTGATGTATCGTCCAGACTTCTTTGGTAAAGGAAATACTTCACCATTAGATACTCTGATTGAGTTAGGTAAATCTGGCTTTAACAATCTTCTTGCTAAAAACAATGTCGATACTTATGCTATCAGTCTTGCCAGCCATCATGGAACGACAGATTTGTTTAGCACGCTAGAAAATTACCGAAAAGTCTTTTTACCAAACACTAGCAATAATGACTGGTTTAAAAAACAGACCAAAGCTTTCATTGTTGAAGAAAAATCCACTATTGCAGAGGTCAAAGCCAAGCAAGAGCAAGCAGGGACTAAGTATTCTATCGGTGTTTATGACAGAATTACTAGTAGTACTTGGAAATACCGCAATATGGTCTTGCCTCTCCTTACCTTGCCAGAAAGATCTGTATTTGTCATCTCAACCTTGTCTAGCCTAGGATTTGGTGCTTACGATCGCTACCGCAACAGCGATTATAAGGCTGGAGATGAACTCAATAAGTTTGTTGAAGATAATGCGCGTGAAACAGCCAAACGTCAGCGAGATCACTATGATTATTGGTATCGTATTTTAGATAAAGAAGGACGTGAAAAGCTCTATCGTACAATTTTACTTTATGATGCCTATAAGTTTGGAGATGATACAACATCTGGAAAAGCTACAGTTGAGGCTCAGTTTGATAGTACCAATCCGGCGATGAAGAATTTCTTTGGTCCAGTGGGGAATAAAGTAGTTCACAATCACCATGGTGCTTATGCAACTGGAGATGGCGTTTACTATATGTCCTATCGTATGTTAGATAAGGATGGAGCTATCACCTATACCCATGAGATGACACATGATTCAGATCAGGATATTTACCTTGGTGGCTATGGTCGAAGAAGTGGCTTAGGACCGGAGTTCTTCGCAAAAGGCTTATTGCAAGCTCCTGATCAACCAAGTGATGCAACCATTACCATCAACTCTATCTTGAAACATAAAACATCAGATAGTACAGAAGGCCAGCGATTGCAAGTACTTGATCCAACTACAAGATTTAATGACGCAGCAGATCTTCAGAACTACGTCCACAATATGTTTGATGTCGTTTACATGTTGGAATATCTCGAAGGGCAATCTATTGTGAAACAGTTAGATGCTTATCAGAAAATGACGGCTCTGAGAAAAATCGAGAATAAATACGTGAAAGATCCTGCAGATGGAAATGAGGTTTACGCTACTAACGTTGTACAAAATCTGACAGAAGAAGATGCCAAAAAATTGACTACCTTTGATAGTTTAATTAAAAATAATATCTTGTCAGCTCGTGAATATAAGTCTGGGGAATATGAAAGAAACGGTTACTATACGATTAAACTCTTTGCCCCAATCTATTCGGCTCTGAGCAGTAAGGGAACTCCGGGTGATTTGATGGGACGTAGGATTGCTTATGAACTTCTGGCTGCCAAAGGTTTTAAGGATGGAATGGTACCTTATATCTCAAACCAATACGAGGAAGTTGCTAAACAACAAGGGAAAACTATCAATCTTTATGGTAAAGAACGAGGATTGGTGACAGATGATCTTGTTTTGGAAAAGGTATTTGAAGGTAAGTATAAAACTTGGGCAGAATTTAAAACAGCTATGTACCAAGAACGGGTGGGTCAGTTTGGAAACTTGAAAAAGGTGACCTTCAACGATCCAACCAAATCTTGGGCAAGTTTTGCAAGAAAGACGATTCATAGTGTAGAAGAACTGCAGCGATTAATGGACGAAGCTGTCCGTAAGGATGCAGATGAGAATCGTTATTCTTGGGACAACTATAATCCAGAATATGATAGTGCAGTTCATAAGTTAAAGAGAGCAGTGTTTAAGGCCTATCTAAATCAAACTGATGATTTTAGAAGTTCAATTTTTGAAAATAAAAAATAGTGTTTACTATTAGGAAATAAAATTAAAGAAGGTGATTACGCTTGTCATTATTTAAAAAAGAACGGTTTTCAATCCGAAAAATCTGTGGGATTGTTGGTTCAGTTTTACTCGGAAGTATCTTAGTTGCACCGTCAGTCATTCATGCTTCTACCTATCATTACATTGAAAAAAGCGCTCTTACAAAGGAAGAACAAAGCAAGATTCAAGCAGGAATTCCTACTGATAATGAGGTAACTTATGCTCTTATTTATCAGCAGGAAGCTCTTCCTGCAACAGGTTCATCGACTTCTGTGCTTACAGCTTTAGGACTATTAGCTGTTGGTAGTTTAGTCCTTTTGGTTCATAAAAAGAAAAAAGTTAGTAGTTTGTTCTTAGTTACTACTATCGGACTGATTAGTATTTCTAGTATGCAAGCTCTCGATATAAGCAATCCTTTGAAAGCTCCAAGTCATGAAGGGGTAGTTCAAATTGCTGGATATCGTTATATTGGATACTTACCGCTTGATGATGATGCAATTTCAGAAATTCAACATAAGGATGAGGGGACAAAAAATGTTCCAGTATCTGAAATTCAAAGTATCCCTAATGAAGCACCTAAAGCAGACAAACCAGAGTACACTGATCCTGTGGGTATGGTTCCAGACGAAGCACCTAAAGCTGAGAAACCAGAGTACACTGATCCTGTGGGTATGGTTCCAGACGAAGCACCTAAAGCTGAGAAACCAGAATACACTAAACCAGTGGGTACAGTGCCTGACGAAGCGCCTAAGGCTGAGAAACCAGAGTACACTCAACCTGTGGGTACAGTGCCTGACGAAGCACCTAAAGCAGACAAGCCAGAATACACTGAACCCGTAGGCACAGTCCCAGATGAGGCTCCTAAGGCAGAGAAGCTAGAATATACAGCACCAGTTGGTGGCAATCTGGTAGAACCTGAGGTTCAACCAGAGTTACCCGAAGCTGTTGTGACTGACAAAGGCGAACCGGAAGTTCAACCAGCGTTACCCGAAGCTGTTGTGACTGAAAAAGGCGAACCGGAAGTTCAACCGGCATTACCAGAAGCTGTTGTGACTGAAAAAGGTGAGCCGGAAGTTCAACTAGCGTTACCCGAAGCTGTTGTAACTGATAAAGGTGAACCAGAAGTTCAACCAGCGTTACCCGAAGCTGTTGTAACTGAAAAAGGCGAACCAGAAGTTCAACCAGCGTTGCCGGAAGCTATTGTAACTGACAAAGGTGAACCAGAAGTTCAACCAGCGTTACCCGAAGCTGTTGTGACTGACAAAGGTGAACCAGAAGTTCAACCAGCGTTGCCGGAAGCTATTGTAACTGACAAAGGTGAACCAGAAGTTCAACCAGCGTTACCCGAAGCTGTTGTGACTGACAAAGGTGAACCAGAAGTTCAACCAGCGTTACCCGAAGCTGTTGTAACTGACAAAGGTGAACCAGAAGTTCAACCAGCATTACCCGAAGCTGTTGTGGCTGACAAAGGTGAACCTGAAGTTCATGAAAAACCAGCATACACTGAACCGGTAGGCACAGTTCCAGAAGAAGCACCCAAGTCTGAGAAGCCAGAGTACACTGCTTCTGTAGGTACAGTCCCAGACGAAGCGCCTAAAGCTGAGAAACCAGAATATACGGGTCCTGTAGGTACAACAGGAATAGATGAAACAGGAAACTTAATTGATCCGCCGGTTATTGAAATCTCAGAGTATACTGATCCACTAGCTACAGTTCCTGACGTTGCTCCAGAGAGAGAAGAGCTTCCTGCTTTACATACTGATATTCGTACAGAGACTATTCCTAAAACTATCACAGAAGAATCTGATCCTACCAAATTTATAGGTGATGATTCTGTTAAACAAGTTGGTGAGGATGGCGAACGTCAAATTGTTACTAGCTATGAAGAGTTACATGGCAAAAAAATCAGTGAACCAGTTGAAACCGTAACTGTGTTAAAAGAAATGAAGCCTGAAATTCTTGTAAAAGGTACAAAAGAAAAGCCAAAAGAAAAAACAGCTCCTGTTTTGACTCTGACCACTGTATCTAAGGATGTTTTAGCTAAGTCTGCTACAATTAACTACAATCTAGAAAATCAAGACAATGCTACAATTACACGCATTGTAGCGACTATCAAAGAAGGTGGAAAAATTGTAAAAACGCTTGATTTAAAAACCGATAACTTATCTCAAGTATTAGAGAACTTAGACTATTACAAAGATTATACGATTTCAACCACTATGACTTATGATGTAGGTAAGGGTGCAGAAGTATCGACTTTGGAAGATAAACCTTTACGCTTAGATTTAAAGAAAGTTGAGTTGAAAGATATTGCAAATACCAGTCTCGTACAAGTAAACGAAAGCGGTGTCGAAAGCGATAGTAATCATTTAACCTCTCTTCCAAGTAATGTTAACAACTATTACTTAAAAGTAACCTCCAGAGAAAACAAAGTGACTCGTTTAGCAATTGATAAGATTGAAGAGGTCATTGAGGAAGGTAAGCAGCTTTACAAGATAACGGCAAAAGCACCTGACTTAGTTCAACGTGATAAAGACGGTAAGTTAAGAGATACTTACACTTATTATCTTGAAAAACCGAGGGCTACCGAGGATAAGGTTTATTACAACTTCCATGATTTAGCAAAAGACATGCAAGCAAATCCTACCGGTGAGTTTAAACTTGGTGCAGATTTGAATGCAGTTAACGTTAAGCCAGCAGGTAAAGCTTATGTTATGGCTAAGTTTAGAGGTACTTTATCAAGTGTAGAGAATCATCAGTACACGATTCATAACTTAGAAAGACCTTTGTTTAATGAGGCTGAAGGTGCTACACTCAAAAACTTTAACTTAGGTAATGTAAATATCAATATGCCTTGGGCTGATAAAGTTGCACCTATTGGTAATATGTTTAAGAAGTCTACACTTGAGAATATCAAAGTAGTAGGTTCAGTAACAGGAAATAACGATGTAACCGGTGCTGTTAATAAGTTAGATGAAGCTAATATGCGCAATGTAGCTTTTATTGGCAAGATTAACAGTCTTGGAGATAAAGGCTGGTGGTCTGGTGGACTTGTCAGCGAAAGTTGGATAAGTAACGTTGATAAAGCTTACGTTGATGCTAAGATTAGTGCCAATAAATCTAAATATGGTGGTTTAATTGGTAAACTAGATCATGGTATTGACTCGATGACAGTAGGTAAAAAAGGATTTCTCCGAAATGCTGTAATAAAAGGTACTATGAATTTGATTCAGCATGGCGAAAGTGGAGGTGTAATTCATAACAACTTTAACTGGGGTGTTATTGAAGACGTCGTAACAATGCTTAAAGTAAATAATGGTGAAATTGTCTATGGTTCACCAGCCTTGAATGATAATGACCAATATTTTGGATTAGATAATATCAAACGTGTAAATTATGTAAATGGTGTTGCAAGTGGTTTATCTTCCTACAAGCATTCAAATCGTATTACTGGTATCTCTCAAGCCGAAGCAGACGCCAAAATCGCTAATATGGGGATTACTGCGAATACCTTCGCTATTCAAGATCCAGTTGTAAACAAGTTAAATCGTATCGTTGATAGAGATTCTGAATATAAAGCGATTCAGGACTACCAAGAAACAAGAAACCTAGCTTATCGAAACTTGGAAAAACTGCAACCATTTTATAACAAAGAGTGGATTGTAAACCAAGGGAATAAGTTAACAGATGATTCCAATCTTGTTAAGAAAACTGTTCTGTCTGTAACAGGTATGAAAGCAGGGCAATTTGTCACTGATTTATCAAGTGTGGATAAAATCATGATTCACTATGCCGATGGAACCAAAGAAGAATTTGGGGTATCTGCGGTTTCGGACTCTAAGGTAAAACAAGTCAAAGAATATAATGTAGATGGTTTAGGTGTAGTTTACACTCCTAATATGGTTTATAAGAACAGAGATTCCTTGATTACGAAAGTTAAAGAGAAGTTGAGTTCTGTTGCTTTAGACTCTGCTGAGGTTAAAGCTATTACAAATAACCCTTCATCTCTATACCTAGAAGAAAGCTTCGCTGAGGTTAGAGAGACGTTAGATAAGTTAGTGAAGTCCTTGTTAGAAAATGAAGACCATCAACTGAACAGTGATGAAGTGGCTGAGAAGGCGCTTCTCAAGAAAGTTGAAGATAATAAAGCTAAGATTATATTAGCCTTGACTTATCTAAATCGTTATTATGGTATCGACTATGATGGCTTGAACTTTAAGCATTTGATGATGTTTAAACCAGACTTTTATGGTAAAACACCAAGTATTTTAGATTTCTTGATTCGTATAGGTTCAGCAGAAAAGAATTTAAAAGGAGATAGAAGTTTAGAAGCTTATCGTGAAGTTATTGGTGGTACTATTGGAAAAGGTGAATTAAATGGCTTGTTAGGCTATAACATGCGTTTATTCACTAAGTACACCGACTTAAATGACTGGTTTATTCATGCTGCAAAGAACGTTTATGTTTCTGAGCCTGAGACGACTACAGAGGATTTCAAAGACAAGCGCCATCGTATCTATGACGGTTTGAACAATGACGTGCATAGTCGCATGATTTTACCGTTACTCAACTTGAAGAAAGCACATATTTTTGTCATTTCTACTTACAACACGTTGGCATTCAGTTCTTTTGAAAAATATGGGAAGAATACGGAAGAAGAACGAAATGCTTTCAAAGAGGAGATAAACAAAGTAGCGAAAGCTCAACAAAGATATTTAGACTTTTGGTCTCGTTTAGCTTTACCAAAAGTTCGTAATCAGCTCTTGAAGAGTCAAAACTCCGTACCAACGCCTGTTTGGGATAATCAAAATTATAGCGGTATTAAGAATGCTAGTCGCCGTGGTTATGGTTCAGATGGCAAGGTTGCAACTCCTATTCGTGAGCTATTTGGCCCAACTGATCGTTGGCATCAAGTTAACGGAGCGATGGGAGCGATGGCAAAAATTTATGAACGTCCATGGAAAGATGATCAGGTTTACTTCATGGTAACTGACATGATTAGTCAGTTTGGTATTTCAGCCTTTACACATGAAACAACTCACATAAACGACCGTATGGCTTACTATGGTGGAGATTGGCATCGTGAAGGTACTGACTTAGAAGCCTTTGCTCAAGGTATGTTACAAACCCCTGATAAATCTACTCCGAATAGTGAGTATAAAGCTCTGGGTATCAACATGGCTTATGAGCGTAAAAATGATGGTGAGCAGTACTACAATTATGATCCAGCTAAGTTAGACAGTCGAGACAAGATTGATAGTTATATGAAAAACTACAATGAGTCTATGATGATGTTAGATTACTTAGAAGCTACTGCCGTTATTAAGCAGAAGTTATCTGATAACTCTAAGTGGTTCAAGAAGATGGATAAAGAGTGGCGTACAAATGCGGATAGAAATCGTTTAATTGGAGAACCACACCAGTGGGACAAATTACGTGATTTGACGGAAGAAGAGAAGAAATTACCAATTGATAGCATTGACAAGTTGGTAGATAATAACTTTGTAACTCTTCATGGTATGCCAAATAACGGTCGCTTCCGTACGGAAGGTTTTGATAGTGCTTATCAAACGGTCAATATGATGGCAGGTATCTTTGGCGGGAATACGAGTCGAAGCACCGTAGGTTCTATTTCCTTTAAACACAATACTTTCCGTATGTGGGGTTACTATGGTTATGAGAATGGCTTTATCCCTTATGTTTCTAACAAGTTAAAAGGTGATGCCAACAGAGAAAATAAAGGGCTTTTAGGTGATGATTTCATTATCAAGAAAGTTTCTAATAATCAATTCCAAAACCTCGAAGAGTGGAAGAAACATTGGTATCATGAAGTGTATGCGAAAGCACAGAAAGGCTTTGTTGAGATTGAAGTAGACGGTTCTAAGATTTCAACTTACGCTCAACTTCAAAACTTATTTAACACTGCTGTTGAGAAAGACTTGAAAGAAGGTGGTTTCAAGCATACCGAAGGCCTCAAGTGGAAAGTTTATAAGAAATTATTACAAAACACAGATGGTTTTTTAAATCCATTGTTTAAAATATAAAAGGGACAAGTTTTTTGGCTCTTTGTCAACTGTAGTGGGTTGAAGAAAAGCTAATCTCGAGAAAGGACAAATTTCGTCCTTTCTTTTTTGATGTTCAGAGCGATAAAAATGCGTTTTTTGAAGTTTTCAAAGTTCTGAAAACCAAAGGCATTGCGTTTAATAAGTTTGATTAGATTATTAGTGGCTTCCAGTTTGGCGTTAGAATAGGGTAGTTGAAGAGCGTTGACAATTTTCTCTTTGTCCTTTAGAAAGGTTTTCAAGACAGTCTGAAAAAGAGGATGAACCAGCTTTAGATTGTCCTCAATGAGTCCAAAGAATTTCTTCGGCTCCTTATTATGAAAGTGGAAAAGCAAGAGTTGATAGAGATGATAGTGGTGTTTCAAGTCTTCGGAATAGCTCAAAAGCTTGTTTAGGATTTCCTTATTGGTTAAATGCATACGAAAAGTAGGGCGATAAAAATGTTTATCACTCAGTTTACGACTATCCTGATTGATTCATAATTTATACACGCACACGACTCATAGCACGGCTTAGATGTTGTACAATGTGAAAGCGATCCAGAACGATTTTAGCGTTTGGGAGTGAAACAGTCTCGTAGACTGTTTCAGCCTGAGCCTAGAAATTCGAAAGCGAAGTTGTCTAGTCAAGTCATAATAAGGGATAAACATATCCATAGTAATGATTTTGACGCGACTTCGGACAGAACTCTCATATTTAAGAAAATGATTTCGGATGATAGATTGTGTTCTACCTTCCAGAACTGTGATGATATTGAGATTGTCAAAATCTTGAGGGTAATTTCTCAAAGTAACTTCCACTTTCCTGACCAAAGTGGAAATTAGTCTAAAACGGATTTTTATGGTGGAATTAAGTGTGAGACGTTTGTTAATTATTTTATAGGATTGGCTATTAGTAAGAAATATGGTATAATATAGGGTGAGACCTTCTTAATAAATAGTGAAAGAGCATAAAATGAAAAAAATTGTCATTAACGGCGGGAGACCATTGAAAGGTGAAATTACGATTAGTGGCGCTAAAAATAGTGTCGTTGCCTTAATTCCTGCCATTATTTTATCAGATGATGTTGTGATTTTGGATTGTGTTCCAGACATCTCTGACGTAGCTAGTCTTATTGAGATTATGGAAATCATGGGAGCTAGTGTCAAGCGTTATGACGATGTTCTTGAGATTGATCCTCGTGGTGTTCAAAATAAACCAATACCTTATGGTAAAATTAATAGCTTGCGTGCGTCTTATTATTTCTATGGTAGTCTTTTAGGTCGTTTTGGTGAAGCAACTGTAGGTTTGCCTGGAGGGTGTGACCTAGGACCGCGTCCGATTGATTTGCATTTAAAAGCATTTGAAGCTATGGGAGCTAAGACAACCTACGAGGGAGATAATATGAATCTCTCAACCCAAGGATCAAGTCTACATGGTGCACATGTCTATATGGATACTGTTAGTGTTGGTGCAACAATCAATACGATGCTAGCAGCAGTAAAAGCTAAAGGTCGAACAGTTATTGAAAATGCTGCTCGCGAACCTGAAATTATTGATGTGGCTACATTATTAAACAATATGGGAGCTCATATTCGTGGCGCAGGTACGG
The DNA here is from genome assembly GCF_041432445.1 of Streptococcus sp. 27098_8_69. NCBI lineage: Bacteria > Bacillati > Bacillota > Bacilli > Lactobacillales > Streptococcaceae > Streptococcus > Streptococcus sp. 27098_8_69. Next base: position 58,478 of record NZ_JAPVZO010000008.1, read on the forward strand.
ATATGATTACTATTGATGGTGTAGATAGCCTTCATGGAACACGTCACCAAGTCATCCCTGACCGTATCGAAGCAGGTACATATATTTCACTGGCTGCTGCAGTAGGTCATGGGATTAGAATTAATAATGTACTTTATGAGCATTTAGAAGGATTTATTGCTAAACTTGAAGAAATGGGTGTTCACATGACTGTTTCTGAAGACAGTATTTTCGTCGAAGAGCAAACAAATCTAAAGGCTGTTAATATCAAGACAGCTCCTTATCCAGGTTTCGCAACAGATCTTCAACAGCCTATTACTCCTTTGCTTTTAAAAGCAGAAGGTCGTGGCACATTGATTGATACAATCTATGAAAAACGTGTCAACCATGTTTTTGAATTAGCCAAAATGAATGCAGATATTTCAACAACAAACGACCACATCCTTTATAAGGGCGGAAATCCTTTGCAGGGTGCAAAAGTTAAAGCGACAGACCTACGTGCTGGAGCTGCCTTGGTTATTGCCGGCTTGATGGCTGAAGGAAAAACAGAGATTACCAATGTTGAATTCATCCTTCGAGGCTACTCGAATATTATCGAAAAATTGCGTAATCTTGGAGCAGATATTGAGCTAATCGAAGATTAGCACTTTGAGGATTGCAATGAATATCTGGACTAAATTAGCAAAATTTTCTTTCTATGAGACGGAACGTTTATATTTCCGTCCCTTCTTTTTTACAGATGTAGATGATTTTCATCAACTTGCATCAGATCCTGAAAATCTCCAATTTATCTTTCCTGCACAAGCAAGTATTGAAGAAAGTCAGTATGCTCTTGCCAATTATTTTATGAAATCACCTTTGGGGATTTGGGCTATTTGTGATAAAAAAGAGCAAAGAATGATTGGAGCTATCAAGTTTGAAAAACTTGATGAAATTAAGAAAGAAGCAGAAATTGGCTATTTTTTAAAGAAAGACTATTGGTCTCAGGGTTATATGACTGAAGCAGTTACCAAATTACGAGATTTATCCATGAACGAGTTTGCCTTGAAGCAACTTTCGATTGTGATACATCTAGAAAATGTTGCTAGTCAGAAAGTAGCAGAAAAATCAAATTTTGTTCTTTATCGTCGTTTTAAAGGTAGCGATCGTTATACCCGAAAGATGCGGGATTATCTAGAATTCCGTTATACAAAAGGAAATATAAATGAGTAAACACCAAGAAATATTAGCCTACTTGGAAGAATTACCAGTTGGGAAGCGTGTCAGTGTTCGTAGTATTTCAAATCGGCTGGGAGTAAGTGATGGTACGGCATATCGGGCTATCAAAGAAGCTGAAAATAGGGGACTTGTTGAAACACGTCCTCGAAGTGGAACAGTACGTGTAAAGTCAAAAAAAGTAGCTATTGAGAAATTAACGTTCGCAGAAATTGCAGAAGTTACAGGCTCGGAAGTTTTAGCTGGTCAAGCTGGATTGGATAGAGAATTTAGTAAATTCTCCATTGGAGCGATGACTGAAAAGAATATTCTTTCATATCTTCATGATGGCGGCTTACTTATCGTAGGAGATCGAACACGTATTCAGTTATTAGCACTAGAAAATGAAAATGCTGTCTTGGTAACAGGTGGATTTGAAGTTCATGAAGATGTTTTGAACCATGCTAATAAAAAAAATATTCCAGTATTGCGCAGTAAACATGATACATTTACAATTGCAACTATGATCAACAGAGCTTTGTCTAATGTTCAGATTAAGACAGATATTTTAACGGTTGAAAAAATCTATCGTACCAGTCATGAATATGGATTTCTACAGGAAACGGATACTGTCAAAGATTATCTAGACTTGGTTCGTAAGAATAGAACGAGCCGTTTTCCTGTCATCAATCAGCATCAGGTCGTTGTTGGTGTAGTTACTATGCGTGATGCTGGGGATAAATCACCTGGTACAACGATAGATAAGGTCATGACAAGGACAGTCTACATGACTGGTTTATCGACGAATATCGCTAACGTTAGCCAGAGAATGATTGCTGAAGACTTTGAAATGGTACCTGTTGTGAGAAGTAATCAAACTTTACTTGGTGTTATTACTAGACGGGATGTCATGGAAAAGATGAGCCGCTCTCAAGTTTCAGCTTTGCCAACATTTTCAGAACAGGTTGGTCAGAAGTTATCTTACCACCATGATGAAGTTGTCATTACGGTTGAACCATTTATGTTGGAAAAAAATGGAGTCCTTGCAAATGGAGTTCTTTCAGAAATTTTGACCCATATGACGCAGGATCTGGTCGTGAATAGCGGACGTAACCTCATCATTGAACAGATGTTGATTTACTTTTTACAGGCTGTTCAGATCGATGATATCTTGCGAATTCAGGCTAGAATTATTCATCATACGAGAAGGTCAGCCATTATTGACTATGACATTTATATCAATCATCAAATCGTATCAAAAGCAAATGTTACTGTAAAAATTAATTAAAACTAGGAGAAAACATGATTACATTAAAATCAGCTAGAGAAATCGAAGCAATGGATAAGGCTGGCGATTTTCTTGCCAGTATTCACATCGGTTTGCGAGACATCATCAAACCAGGTGTAGATATGTGGGAAGTAGAAGAATATGTGCGTCGTCGTTGTAAAGAAGAAAATTTCCTCCCTCTTCAAATTGGTGTTGATGGGGCAATGATGGATTATCCATACGCAACTTGTTGTTCGCTTAATGACGAAGTAGCCCATGCTTTTCCACGCCACTATATTTTGAAGGAAGGCGATTTGCTGAAAGTTGATATGGTTCTTGGTGGGCCAATCGCTAAGTCTGACCTCAATGTTTCTAAACTTAATTTTAACAACGTTGAGCAGATGAAAAAATACACTCAAAACTTTACGGGCGGATTGGCAGATTCTTGTTGGGCTTACGCTGTTGGAAAACCGTCAGAAGAAGTTAAAAACTTGATGGATGTTACCAAAGAAGCTATGTATAAGGGAATTGAGCAGGCTGTTGTAGGAAATCGTATTGGAGATATTGGAGCTGCTATTCAGGAATATGCTGAAAGTCGTGGTTACGGAGTTGTTCGTGATCTTGTAGGACACGGTGTTGGTCCAACTATGCATGAAGAACCAATGGTGCCTAACTATGGTATCGCAGGTCGTGGTCTCCGCCTTCGTGAAGGCATGGTCTTAACCATTGAACCTATGATCAATACAGGTGATTGGGAAATCGATACAGATATGAAAACAGGCTGGGCACATAAAACAATCGATGGTGGACTATCATGTCAGTACGAGCATCAGTTTGTTATTACTAAAGATGGACCTGTAATCTTGACAAGTCAAGGTGAAGAGGGAACTTATTAATCAAAAAAGGAGCTGAGCTCCTTTTTTTGATTCTTTCAAGTTGAAAATAAATTTGCGTAGCAGATATCTTACAAACGTTTTCTTTTATAGTAAAATAAAAGATGACTATATGAAAGAAGGTTTTTAATTGGAAAGTATTTTATTTTTTATTTCTGTCTTTATTGCTGGAGTCTTGTCATTCTTTTCTCCCTGTATCTTTCCCTTGTTACCAGTCTACGCAGGTGTTCTGCTAGATGATCAAGAGAAGTCAAAGACATTTCGTTTTTTGGGTAAAGATGTTGACTGGTCAGGATTGATTCGTACCCTCTGTTTCATTGCGGGTATCTCTCTCATTTTCTTTATTCTTGGATTTGGAGCAGGATTCCTTGGGAATTTACTTTATGCTGTCTGGTTCCGTTATGTCATGGGAATCATGATTATCATACTGGGATTGCATCAGATGGAAATTCTTCATCTACAAAAATTAGAGGTACAAAAAACAGTAACATTTAAGCAAAAACAGTCTAGTAAATATCTCTCGGCTTTTTTACTGGGTATCAGCTTCAGCTTTGGCTGGACTCCATGTATAGGCCCAGTTTTAAGTTCTGTTTTAGCACTGGCTGCCTCAGGAGGAAATGGAGCTCTTCAGGGGGCCTTATTAACCCTCATTTACACTCTCGGAATGGCACTTCCATTTTTAGTTCTGGCCTTGGCATCAGGTCTTGTCATGCCTTATTTTAGTAGAATCAAATTCCACATACTTTTATTGAAGAAAATTGGTGGTTTATTGATCGTTCTCATGGGAATTTTATTAATGTTGGGACAGTTAAATGTCTTATCTGGAATATTAGGATAAAAGGAGTAATCTATGAAAAAAATTATCTATTTTGGACTTAGTTTCTTGTCTCTCTTTCTTCTGATTGCTTGTGGCAAGGAAGAGAAAAAATCAAGTCCACAAAATCAATCAAGTCAGACACAACAAGCGTCTGTGAAGCAAGTAGCTATTGGAGCAGAAGCACCTGATTTCACCCTCCAATCGATGGATGGAAAAGAAGTGAAATTATCTGATTTTAAAGGTAAAAAAGTTTATCTTAAATTTTGGGCATCTTGGTGCGGACCATGTAAGAAGAGTATGCCAGAATTGATGGAACTTGCTGCTAAGGAAGATCGTGGTTTCGAAATTTTATCTGTCATTGCGCCAGGGCTTCAAGGTGAAAAAACGGTAGACCAATTTCCAAAGTGGTTTGAGGAACAAGGTTATAAAGACATCCCTGTTTTATATGATACAAAAGGAGCTGTTTTTCAAGCCTATCAAATTCGAAGTATCCCTACAGAGTATCTAATTGATTCACAAGGTAAAATTGCTAAGATGCAATTAGGTGCAATTAGTAACGCAGATGCAGAAGCAGCTTTTGCTCAAATGAAATAAAGTAATGAAATATAAAAATGTCTAGACAAATCGTCTAGACATTTTTTCTAACTTAAATTAGTTTTTTGAAGCAGCTTGGAATTCAGGGTTTTTCCAAGCTTCATCAATAATAGCTTGCAATTCTTTTGCTGAAGCTTGCATTTTTTGAGTTTCAGCATCGTTCAATGGGATGTTTACTGGACGCACAATACCATGTGCTCCAACAACAGCTGGTTGACCGATGAAGACATCTTTGATTCCGTATTGACCTTCTTGGAATACAGAAAGTGGAAGTACTGCATTTTCATCGTCAAGGATTGCTTTAGTGATACGAGCAAGGGCAACTGCGATACCGTAGTATGTAGCACCTTTCTTGTTGATGATTGTGTAAGCAGCGTCACGAACACCTTCGAACAATTCGATCAATTCAGTTTCTTGAACGTTTTGAGTGTCTTTAAGGAATTCTTCAAGGTTAACACCTGCGATGTTAGCGTGTGACCAAACGGCAAATTCTGAGTCACCGTGTTCACCCATGATGTAAGCGTGAACTGAACGAGCGTCTACATCCAATTTTTCAGCAAGGGCTTGACGGAAACGAGCTGAGTCAAGTGAAGTACCTGAACCGATAACGCGTTCTTTAGGGAATCCTGAGAATTTCCATGTAGAGTATGTCAAAACGTCAACTGGGTTAGCAGCTACAAGGAAGATACCGTTAAATCCTGATTCAACAACTTGTGTTACGATAGATTTGTTGATTGCAAGGTTTTTACCAACAAGGTCAAGACGAGTTTCACCTGGTTTTTGAGGGGCACCTGCAGTAATTACAACAAGGTCAGCATCCGCACAGTCAGCGTACTCAGCTGCATAAATCTTCTTAGGTGAAGTGAAAGCAAGGGCGTGGCTAAGGTCAAGCGCATCACCAACAGCTTTTTCGTGCAATTGAGGAATTTCAATGATACCAAGTTCTTGGGCAATTCCTTGGTTAACAAGAGCGAAAGCGTAAGATGAACCTACGGCACCGTCACCAACGAGGATAACTTTTTTGTGTTGTTTAGTTGCTGTCATTAGTCTAAACATCTCCTTTGTTTTTTTAAGGGTAATACCCTGTTTAGTTTCATTCTATCACTTTTAAATAGCTTTGTCACGAATATAACATCCACTTAGCCATGTAAACGTTTTAGTCATACTGTAACACTGAAATAAGAGACAAACTATGGTATAATATATCTAGTTACTAATAGTGAAATGAGGCATTTGTTAATGCAAGATAAAAATTTAGTGAATGTCAATCTGACAAAGGAGATGAAGACCAGCTTTATCGACTACGCCATGAGTGTTATCGTATCGCGGGCCCTTCCTGATGTTCGAGATGGTTTGAAACCAGTTCATCGTCGTATTCTATACGGTATGAACGAATTGGGTGTGACACCAGATAAACCTCATAAGAAATCTGCTCGTATTACAGGGGATGTCATGGGTAAATACCACCCACACGGTGACTCATCTATCTACGAAGCTATGGTTCGTATGGCGCAATGGTGGAGTTATCGATACATGCTTGTAGATGGGCATGGGAATTTTGGTTCTATGGATGGTGATGGTGCCGCAGCTCAGCGTTATACTGAAGCACGTATGAGTAAGATTGCTCTTGAGATGCTTCGCGACATCAATAAAAATACCGTTGATTTTGTAGATAACTATGATGCCAATGAACGTGAACCCCTGGTTCTACCAGCTCGTTTCCCAAATCTTTTGGTCAATGGAGCTACAGGTATCGCTGTTGGTATGGCGACTAATATTCCGCCACATAACTTGGGTGAAACCATTGATGCAGTGAAGTTGGTCATGGATAATCCAGAAGTTACAACCAAGGAATTAATGGAAGTTCTTCCTGGTCCAGATTTTCCAACTGGTGCCCTTGTTATGGGGAAATCAGGTATTCATAAGGCCTACGAAACTGGTAAAGGATCGATTGTGCTTCGTTCTCGTACTGAAATCGAAGAAACTAAGACTGGTCGCGAACGTATCGTTGTAACAGAATTTCCATATATGGTCAACAAGACCAAAGTCCATGAACATATTGTGCGTTTGGTTCAGGAAAAACGTATCGAAGGTATTACAGCTGTTCGTGACGAATCAAACCGTGAGGGAGTTCGCTTCGTAATTGAGGTGAAGCGTGATGCATCTGCTAATGTTATTTTGAACAACTTGTTCAAGATGACTCAAATGCAAACTAGCTTTGGATTTAACATGCTGGCTATCCAGAATGGTGTACCAAAGATTCTTTCTCTTCGTCAAATCTTGGATGCTTATATTGAGCACCAAAAAGAAGTGGTGACTCGTCGTACTCAATTTGACAAAGAGAAAGCTGAAGCGCGTGCACACATCTTAGAAGGTTTGTTGATTGCTCTGGACCACATCGACGAAGTTATTCGTATCATCCGTGCCAGTGAAACGGATGCAGAAGCCCAAGCTGAATTGATGAGCAAGTTCAAGTTATCTGAACGTCAAAGTCAAGCAATTCTCGATATGCGTCTTCGTCGTTTGACTGGTTTGGAACGTGACAAGATTCAGTCAGAATATGATGAGCTTATTGCTTTGATTGCTGACTTGGCAGACATTCTTGCAAAACCAGAACGCGTAGCGCAAATTATCAAGGAAGAATTGGATGAGGTCAAACGTAAGTTTGGTGATCCACGTCGTACTGAGTTGATGGTTGGTGAAGTCTTGACTCTTGAAGATGAAGACTTGATTGAAGAATCTGATGTTCTCATCACTCTATCAAATAAAGGTTATATCAAACGTTTGGACCAAGACGAATTTACAGCTCAAAAACGTGGTGGACGTGGCGTTCAAGGAACTGGAGTTAAGGACGATGACTTTGTGCGTGAATTGGTTTCAACCAGCACTCACGATCATTTGCTATTCTTTACTAATAAAGGACGTGTTTATCGTCTTAAGGGGTATGAAATTCCAGAATACGGTCGTACAGCCAAAGGGTTGCCAGTTGTCAATCTTTTGAAATTGGATGAAGGTGAAAGCATTCAAACCATTATCAATGTTGAATCAGAACGTAGTGATGATGCCTATCTCTTCTTTACAACTCGAGCAGGTATTGTTAAGAGAACCAGCGTTAAAGAATTCGCAAACATTCGTCAAAATGGTCTCAAAGCCTTAAATCTGAAAGATGAGGATGAGTTGATTAATGTCTTACTAACTGAAAAAGACACAGATATCATCATCGGAACCAGATTAGGTTATGCCGTTCGTTTCAATCAGTCTTCAGTTCGTAGTATGAGTCGTATCGCCACTGGTGTTAAAGGGGTAAATCTTCGTGAAGGTGATGCTGTAGTTGGAGCGAGAGTGATTACTGATCAAGATGAAGTCCTTATCATTACTGAAAAAGGATACGGTAAGCGCACAGTTGCGACTGAATACCCAACAAAAGGGCGTGCTGGTAAGGGAATGAAAACAGCCAATGTTACTGAAAAAAATGGTCCTCTGGCTGGTCTCTTAACAGTAAAAGGGGATGAAGATCTGATGATTATCACTGATACAGGTGTTATGATTCGAACCAATGTTGCCAATATTTCACAAACGGGACGTTCAACTATGGGAGTAAAAGTGATGCGTCTAGATCAAGATGCTAAGATTGTGACTTTTACAAGTGTTGCAGCAGCGGAAAAAGAAGAAGTTGGGGCAGAACAGGAAACAGAAAGTGAAGCATAATGTCTCAAAAAAAGAATCAAAGTAAAAAAAATAAACGTAAGAATCTACTGATTAACATACTGGCAGGATTTCTAATCTTGCTATCCATCGCTTTAATCTTCAATGCTAATATTCGTGATATGTTCATGATTTGGAATACTAATAAGTATCAGGTCAGTCAAGTAACTAAGGAAGAGATTGAAGAGAACAAAGAAACCGAAGGAAATTTCGATTTTGACTCTGTAAAATCACTTTCCTCGGAGGCAGTCCTATCAGCTCAATGGAATTCCCAGCAACTTCCGGTAATTGGAGGGATTGCCATTCCCGAGCTTGAAATGAATCTGCCAATATTTAAGGGACTCGATAATGTTAACCTCTTTTATGGTGCTGGGACAATGAAAGCCAATCAGGTAATGGGGGAAGGAAATTATTCTCTAGCAAGTCACCGTATATTTGCAGGTGAAAATGCAGACAAGAAATTATTTTCTCCTCTTGCTCGTGCTGAGAAAGGGATGAAAATTTATCTGACTGATAAAGAAAAAGTCTATACATACGAGATTGAAGAAGTTAAAATTGTAACTCCTGATCGCGTAGATGTAATTGACGAACGTGATGGAATTAAAGAGATTACCTTGGTAACCTGTGAAGATGCTAATGCAGTTGAGAGAATTATCGTTAAAGGGAATTTGACAGAGATAAAATCTTATGCAGAGACTCCATCAGATATCTTAGAAGCCTTTAATAAACCCTATAAACAATTTTATGAATAGTAGAAGAGGTTGGGACAAAAGAGCCCGACCTCATTTTTTATTAGCAATCAAACTTTGACGCGGTAGCTGATTGAACTTTTTGTTCGTCTTTTAGACTCCAAAAAGCTCCTAATCATACTCGCGGGGCTGGGACTACGAAATCGAGACTTTGTCTATCGATTTCTGTCCCACCGCCTTTTCTTGTCAATTTCAGAAAATAGATAGGAAAAAGACTTTTCAATTTTGGTAAAAAGTAGTATAATGTTTCTATTATAGAAATTTTTAGAAAATTCCGAAAGAGGTTTGTTATGGGATACACAGTTGCTGTTGTCGGCGCTACAGGTGCCGTTGGTGCTCAAATGATCAAAATGTTGGAAGAATCAACTCTTCCTATCGATAAGATTCGTTACCTTGCGTCTGCACGTTCTGCAGGAAAGGTCTTGCAATTCAAAGGTCAAGATGTGACCATCGAAGAAACAACAGAAGACGCTTTTGAAGGGGTTGATATTGCTCTTTTCTCAGCTGGTGGATCAACTTCTGCAAAATACGCACCTTATGCTGTTAAAGCAGGCGCAGTTGTCGTAGATAACACTTCTTACTTCCGTCAAAATCCAGATGTACCATTGGTTGTTCCTGAAGTGAATGCCCACGCCCTTGATGCTCACAACGGAATCATCTCTTGTCCTAACTGTTCAACAATTCAAATGATGGTGGCTCTTGAGCCCGTTCGTCAAAAATGGGGCTTGGACCGTATCATCGTATCAACTTATCAAGCAGTTTCAGGTGCTGGTATGGGAGCTATTCTTGAAACCCAACGTGAGCTTCGTGAAGTCTTGAATGATGGCGTAAATCCACGTGATTTGCATGCGGAAATCCTGCCTTCAGGTGGTGATAAGAAGCACTATCCAATCGCCTTCAACGCTCTTCCGCAAATTGACGTCTTCACTGATAATGACTACACTTACGAAGAGATGAAGATGACCAATGAAACCAAGAAAATCATGGAAGACGAGAGCATTGCTGTATCAGCAACATGTGTACGTATTCCAGTTTTGTCAGCTCACTCTGAGTCAGTCTATATTGAAACAAAAGAAGTAGCACCAATCGAAGAAGTGAAAGCAGCTATTGCTGCCTTCCCAGGTGCAGTTCTTGAAGATGATGTTGCGCACCAAATCTATCCTCAAGCAGTTAATGCTGTTGGTTCACGTGATACTTTCGTTGGACGTATCCGTAAAGATTTGGATGCAGAAAAAGGTATTCATATGTGGGTAGTTTCAGATAACCTTCTTAAAGGTGCTGCTTGGAACTCAGTTCAAATCGCTGAGACTTTACATGAACGTGGTCTAGTACGCCCAACAGCTGAATTAAAATTTGAATTGAAATAATGTGTAGGAGTTCATTTGAACTCCTTCTTTAAAATAGAAAGGTGTTTTGTATGTCTTATCAAGATTTAAAAGATTGTAAAATTATCACAGCCTTTATTACTCCTTTTCATGAAGATGGATCTATCAATTTCGATGCCATTCCAAAGTTGATTGAACATTTATTGGCTCATCATACAGATGGAATTCTCCTAGCAGGAACAACTGCTGAGAGTCCGACTCTAACTCACGATGAGGAGCTTCAGTTGTTTGCAGCTGTTCAAAAGGTTGTCAACGGACGAGTTCCTTTAATCGCTGGTGTTGGTACCAATGATACACGTGACTCTATTGAGTTCGTCAAAGAGGTAGCAGAGTTTGGCGGTTTTGCGGCTGGTCTTGCGATTGTTCCTTACTATAACAAACCATCCCAAGAAGGTATGTATCAACACTTTAAAGCTATTGCAGATGCTTCTGATTTGCCAATTATTATTTATAACATTCCAGGTCGTGTAGTTGTAGAAATGACTCCGGATACCTTACTTCGTTTGGCAGAACATCCAAATATTATTGGTGTCAAAGAATGTACCAGTCTTGCCAATATGGCTTACTTGATTGAGCATAAACCAGAGGAATTCTTGGTGTACACTGGTGAGGATGGTGATGCTTTCCATGCTATGAACCTTGGTGCAGACGGAGTTATATCTGTTGCTTCCCACACAAATGGGGATGAGATGCATGAAATGTTCACTGCAATCGAAGAAAGTGATATGAAGAAAGCGGCAGCTATTCAACGTAAATTTATTCCTAAAGTCAATGCTCTCTTCTCTTACCCAAGTCCCGCACCTGTTAAGGCAGTACTCAACTATATGGGATTCGAAGCAGGTCCAACTCGTCTACCTTTGGTTCCTACGCCTGAAGAGGATGCCAAACGCATTATCAAGGTTGTTATTGATGGGGACTACGAAGCAACCAAGGCAACTGTCACTGGAGTCCTTCGTCCGGATTACTAAGATAACTAATATAAAAAACTTTCTAAACAAGTAAAATTGTTGGGAAGTTTTTTTCTTTTTCTACGAATAAATAGATAGAGAGAAAAACAAGGAGTCTATCATGAAGATTAAGATTGATAATTTTGAGATTTATAAGTTGAAACAAGCAGGTTTAAGTAATCAACAGGTTTTAAAGGTACTTCAATATGGAGAAATCTATGATCAAGAATTAAGCTTAGAAACGATAGCAGAAGCATCTGAGTGTAGAAATCCAGTGGTTTTTATGGAACGTTACCATAAACTCACCTTTGAAAGTATGGAGCGATTAAGAAATGACTTTGAAAAATTTCCCTCATTTTCAATTCTGGACGATGTCTATCCCTTTGCTCTCAGTGAAATCTATGATGCTCCAGTATTGTTATTTTATAAGGGTGATTTAAATCTCTTAAAGTTACCTAAGATTGCGGTTGTAGGCAGTCGCTCTTGTAGTCAAACAGGGACAAAATCAGTCCGTAAGGTTATTGAAGAACTGGAGAATGAGCTGGTGATTGTGAGTGGGCTTGCTAGAGGGATTGATACTGCAGCACATATGTCAATTCTTCAAGGTGGTGGAAAAACCATTGCAGTCATTGGGACTGGCTTGGATGTCTATTATCCACGATCCAATAAACGACTGCAGGACTACATCGGTGAATATCATTTGCTACTGAGTGAATATGGACCGGGTGAAGAACCTTTGAAATATCACTTTCCAGCACGAAATCGGATTATTGCTGGCCTATGTATGGGTGTTATCGTTGCTGAGGCAAAGATGAGATCTGGTAGTTTGATTACTTGTGAGCGAGCTATGGAAGAAGGAAGAGACGTTTTTGCTATTCCAGGTAGCATTTTAGATGGTCGTTCAGATGGTTGTCATCACTTGGTTCAAGAAGGTGCAAAACTTGTTTCAAGTGGTCAAGATGTGCTAGCAGAGTTTGAATTTTAAGAACTAGTAAGGCTTTTATCGGTTAAACTTTTCTTCTATATATAGGAGGTAAGTGTCTAGAGTTTTGAGAAATGCAAGAAATATATAAATATATGTAGAGAACGAGGAAATTCGTTCTCTTTTTCGTTACTAAAATTAAGAAAGGAAAAACTCGATGAGTATTCTGATTATATTTAATCTAATTTCTGCTATTGCTTCATACGGCATGTTTATCAGCTCTTATCACAGAAATAAACCCTATGTGCTTTTTCTAGTTATTTTCACCATCAATGCTTTTGCAGTTTTATTATCACTATTCAACTATTTTGGACTAATCAAGTAAAGAAAGGATTACCTATGAAACAACACCAAACAAAGGTCTCAAGGTTGACTAGAGACGTAATGATTTTAGATTTGATGAATACAATGGGATGGACTAAAAGCCGTGCTATTGCAGCTATTGAAGAGTTAGAACAAACTCATCTTGTCTATTTTCCTGAAGCTGGTGGCTTGAGATTACAAGTTGTAGGAGGCTACTAATGGCAGATATCACGATTGATCAACTAGCCACTCTAACTTTTTATCAAATTCCAGAAATCTTTTTCACCCGTATTCAACACAATGAGAACGGCTATGTCAAATTGACTAGTTCTTACACGGGTCTCTCATCTGATGCTAAGTTAGCTTATGGCGCTCTTTATAATCGTTGTAAATTAAGTATCAGTTCATTCCAGAAGGGAAATAGAGATTACGTTGATGAAAATGGAGCGGTCTTTCTAATTTTTACAGTTTCTGACCTAATGCTGCTATTGGACAAGGGAAAGATGAAAGTTACTAAGATCAAGAAAGAACTGCAAGAACATGGCCTCTTACGAGAAGTTAGGCAAGGGCTCAATAAGCCAAATAGGCTTTATCTTCAGCTAGTGGATGCTAATTTAGAAATAGTGGAGCACTATTCAGCTGATGGTGAGTTACTGAAGAGGGTTAATGCTTTTGGTAAAGTTCTCTATGAAAAAGTACCCCAAAGCCTTGATAATAGCGAAAGTATCAAAAACGGACGTCCGCAAAATGGACTTCAAAACGTCCACGAACCGGACGGAATAAATACAGAGAGGAGTCAGACAGAATCTTCATACGATACTAATCGATACGAGGGCGAGTCATCTTTATCTGACTTATCAATCTCTGAAGCATTTAAAATGGGGCAACATGGTTTTCTTTCTTCTCAACTAGTTCAGAAACTCAGTTTGTTTGGCAAAGATGCAAAAACACTTGAAAATAAAATCTATCAAGCAAAACGCCAAGTTGAGAAGAATTACAACAATCTCTTAGCTGCTCAGGAAATTTATGGAGAGGTTTGGCTGCAGGATCTTGAACGTGAGCTTGATAAATTGATTTTCAAAATTAAAACAGGAGAGGCTGAAGGAAAATCAATACAGAATGTTCCAGCGTACTTCTACAAAATGATGATTCGTTTTTGGAAGATGGCTTTACTCATTGAGAAAGAACATGGTTTTCTGGAGGTATCAGCACAAAGTGAGTACGCTAGAAAATTCCCTGATGAGTGTCCTAGTCTAATTGCACACTATTATCCAGATAAACTATCGGAGACGAAACTGAATCACTATTTAGCTGAGTTGTCTAAAGACACCGCAACATGTTAAGAGAAAGATGGTTGACTTTCTGGAATTAAGATAGTTCCATATTTGTAAAATACTTGACCTGAGCAAGTCATAAAACTACTCTTGTTCTTTGAAAATTGAATATCCCCACTGTCCCGATTAGCGCAGTCTAGGCATAAAAAGAAGAACAGGGGCGGTGTGTATCTAGAAAGTATATCTAGAGCTGGCTGCATTATGTAAAGTCACGGTTGACTTGTCCCGTAAGACGAAAGAGTTTGCGATTTCTAAACTATAAATCGTGCGTAAAAAACACAGTAGAGATGTACGGCATCAACTCGGCATGGCTGTAAATCAGCCTTTGATTCAAAAAGGAGGACAATATGAATCAAATAAAATCAACTAGTGAGGTAACACTCACTGACTTAAGACGACTAGGTTTGCAAGGTGATGCAACCGCACGGCTTGCAAGTGGTGAAGAAATGAAATTAACTAGTAAGTACGGTCTTATTCCCAAAAAAGGATATGTGGCAGGAAAACTTCAAACCGTTGAAATGATTGCAGAATACTCTAAAATCTATAGAGATATACGCACCATTAAACGTGGAGATATTTTAGTTGCCAGACGAATTAAGCAAGGTAATAAAACTATCTTACAGCTAACCGGTAAAGGTTATCACCGACCTAGCGGTAAAATTTAACAGATAGAGTCCTCATCTATCTGTTTTGGGGAGCAAGGAATTGTTTCTTTGTTGCTGAAAGCAGATAGGTGATGTTATGAAAAGGTGAAGAAATGAGTATTATACAGATAATATTTACAGTTATTCTTTTAGCCTCTGGGATTCTAGTATATATGACTTTTATCCCAAATAAATTGTCTGATAAAATCTCACGAGAACTAAAAGACTATTCAAATAAGCATTGTTTTAAGTAATATCAAAAAGGAGAAATCAAATGGAAATGATGAATGAAGTTAAGAAAGTTTTATTGGCTGGCGCAATCGCAACGGCGGCTGTTGGAGCAACGACTCAAGCTTCCGCAGAAGAATTAAAACCTACAGAGCCAATTTTAGGGAGCCAACAGAAGACAGCAACTAAAAAAACAGTTACAGAAACTGATGTTGCTATCTCCCAAGCAAATGTGGATCAGACAAACACAGTTGTAAAAAAACAGGAGGAGATT
This sequence comes from Streptococcus sp. 27098_8_69, assembly GCF_041432445.1. Classification (NCBI taxonomy): domain Bacteria; kingdom Bacillati; phylum Bacillota; class Bacilli; order Lactobacillales; family Streptococcaceae; genus Streptococcus; species Streptococcus sp. 27098_8_69. Next base: position 73,773 of record NZ_JAPVZO010000008.1, read on the forward strand.
GTAAACACAGCTCAAAATGAGGTGAACGATGCTGAGAAAGGAGTTGAAGAAGCTACAGAAGCTGTTACTCAAGCGAAGAAACTTGTCCAGGAAGCTACTCCTAAAAATATCCAGGATGCAAAAGAAGATGTTTCTGAAAAAGAGGTTGCTGAGAAGAAAGCTCAAAAAGAACTGTCCTCTGCTGAAGAGCAACAAAAGCTAGCTGAAAAGAATGTTACTGATCAGGAAGCAAATGTCAAAAAAGCTACGAGAAAGCTTGATGACAAAACAAAAGAGGTTACAGATGCAGAACAAATTGTAGCTGAAAAACAAGCGATTCTAGACGGAACTGGAGTTGCGGGTATTGTTGCTAATGCTGAAGCTGCTGAGCGAAACTTGGAAATGAGCGAAAAAACTGAATCACAAGCTCGACAAGATTTAGAACTTGCTAAAAAAGCAGATGAACAACGTGCTTCTAAGTTGAAACAGGCAGAAGAAGAGGTAACGAGTACAGAAGCAACTAGGTTGGTGAAAGCGCAGGAACTAGATCAAGCAACCACTCAAGCTACTAACGCTGAAAATCAGTATCAAGTAGCTAAAGAGAATCTATCTACGGCTCAAAGTGTCCTGGACAGTTTGACAACGACTTCGATCACTTATCCTGCTGGCTATGTAGAAGCATTAAAGGCTTACTTCAATAATCCCACTGAAGAAAATTCAAATAAGTTACAAGAAATTGCCAAGAGAGGTATGACTGCTGCTGGATTTAGCTCACCAGATGGTGGTGAGACTTATTACAGTAATCCAACTTCTCCATTTAAGCAGAGTGAAGCAGATAAAAAGACTGTGATTGCTGATGTCAATCATTTATCTGCTGAAGTTCAAGATGAACTTGCCATTTTCAATGCACATTTGATTAATGATTTCCGTCAATTGATGGGAACAGATGATATTCCAGTTTTAGTGAATCGAGATATGCAGAAAGTGGCACAGAAGGTAACTCAGCTATCAACTAATCAGTACGGGCATGACCTAGATGCTTTGAACACTGTTGCGAAAGAAGTTGGTTTGAATCAGGGGAATCAAGGTCTGCTTGCTGAAAATATTGGCTTTCAAAATGCAGATGATGTAGTCACATTAGCTGATCTGAAACAACAGGCATACAACAACATGGTTATGATGTTGTTTTATGATAAGCACGCTGATTGGGGCCATGCTTTAAACTTTTCAGGGCTTGATCGTAAGTCAGTCACGCTTCAATATATCGGTGTAGCAACCCGAAAGACAGATCTTGGTTTGGTTGCGATGCACTATGTTGGAACAGATTCTAAAACAATTGATTTGCTGAAAAATGGTTTCCATCAAGAAGTTAAAATTGATACTAAGAACAATCTAGCTAGTCTTCAGGAAAGAATTCAACTAGCTAGAAACTCCGTAGCACAGGCTCAGGATACTTATGATACTGCGGAAACGAATCGTAAGGATGCACAAGCTAAAAAAGAACAAGCACAGACAGAATATACTCAAGCAGAAGTTACTGCGCAAAATGCAGTGACTAATCGTAATGATATTCAGAATATTGCTTTAAAAACCCCTGAAGCAGAAGCTAAGTTAAAGCAGGCGGAAGCAAACCTTGAAAAAGCTAGTTTAGAAAACAAACAAGCGCAAGAGGCTTTGGAACAGTTGAATGCAGACGTACAAAACAAACGTGAAGCACTTGCGTTAGCTAAAGATAAACTAGCTGAAAAACAAACTGAATGGAAATCACTGAATGAAGCTTTGACTGCTGAGAAAGAGGTATTGATTGCTAAACAAGGTGAACTTGCTCGAATTAAAGAACTTGTTCTCAATCGTCAAGCCTTACTTTTAGAATCAACTGAAGCCTTGAAAGCCTCAAAAGAGCGAGTGGAAGTTTTGAAGAATGCCCCACAACTCTTAGAAAAGGCAAAAGTTAATCTTGAAGCTGCTCAAGAAATTTTGAAAGAAAAGAAATCAGTTCTTGAGTTAGCAATAGCAAAACTAGAAACTGCAAAAGCAGAACAAAGAAAGGTATTAGAGGCTCATGAAGAGTTGTTGTCGGCTTATCGTGATTATCTGGAAGCACAGCAAGAAATTGGGCATCAAAAAGAGTTGACTGTTCAAAAAGCAAGTATTGAACAAGAAGGAACTCATTCTACTCCAGTAGTTCAAAATGGTAAGACTGCGAAGTATGTACATGAACAAGTGGCAAAAGTTAAAGATCCAGTCTATCAAGCACCTGCTGCAACATACGAATTACCTAAGACGGGAGAAAAATCTTCTAGTCTCTGGTTATTGGGAATGGTAACTGTTTCACTTTTAAGTCTGTTGAAAATCAAACGAGAATCTAAGGAAAATTAAATTCATTAAAGTCATCAAGGTTTCTTGGTGACTTTTTGGTTGGAGGAAAAATGATAATTGTATATTTTAGAGCAAGAGATCCATCAATTATATCCGTTAGAAAATATTCCAATGAACATTTAGAAAGGCGATACTATGAAAAAAACATTTAGCTATAGAAAATACGGAAAACGTCTATGTTCTGTAGCACTAGGACTCATTGCAGTTGGGTTTGTCGGTTCGGCAATAGCTCAAGCAGATGAATCCAAAAGTGAATCTTCAGTAAAATCAGCTACGACTGAAAAAACAGAGCAGAAGGATACAGAATCCTCTGGGGGTGACGAAAAACAGGTTAACAATAATAAATCCGACAAATTCAAGGATTTGGAAAAGACCAAAATTGAAATTGAAAAGGTCAAGAAAGATGCACCTAAGGTTAAAAATCCTAATCCAGAACCAGTTGATCCTAAACAACCTGATTTTTCTCCAGAACTAAAAACTACTGAAAATACAGTGGTAACTGGTGAAGATAAAACAGGCTCTAGTGAGCTACAGTTTAAGACAAAAGCTCCTACAAATACTAGCACAACAAATGAAATTGATCCTCTTATTACGGATCATGTTTATGACTATTCTTCTTCTAATGCGGGTAAAGTAAAGGATTCCTTACTCCTAAGTAAGAAGATTATTGAAGAAAATAAAAACCCTCAAAGTCGTCACATTCTTCAACTTTATGCGGATAATTACGGACAGAGTTCATATCATGCGAGCACAAAAAAAGAAATTAAAGACACTGTGGGCATATCTTCAACTCTCTTGACGAAGCAAGAAGCGCTTGAAATCATTGATAATCTGTTGAAGATTAAGGCTCCAACAGAAAAAGATTCTGAAATTCACGAGTATGGTGCTTATTTTGCTGCTTTAGCAAATGCTCTAGGTTCACACCGTTACCTAGATGAGTCTGTAGATGTTGTTGTTCCATTTGAAGAGATTGTTGAAAAAATTACTAAATCTTCTGATACTGTATCTGTTATCCAGTACACTGATGGTTGGATGGATAAAGGTAAACCTGAAGAAATGGACAAGTCTTTTGCTGAGTGGGCTAAGAAACGTGCTAAAACATTCATGTCAGTTGTCAACCGTAACCAAGTTACGGATAACGACACTAACTCTATGCGTTCAATCGAACAAATGAAGGAGTTAGGTCACCCTAACATTTATGACATGACAGGTAAAGACCCTAAAACAGTTGATGCTGAAGTTATCAAACAGTTCATGGAAACTGCGACTGTTAAAGTACAAACCTCTAAGGGCGCAGATCAAACAGCTCAAGTTGCCATCGGTGGAGATGGAATAAAAATCACTAAGGCTTTGTTAAAAGGTGGTAAAGTCAATAAAGAATTACCGGTCAAAGATGGGAAGGTTGATTTTTCAGAAAAACTACCTGATGGTGATTACTCAATCGTTTATAGCTTTACTGGAGAAGGTACTGCAACAGGTACAGTGTCACTAGATGGAAAAGAAGTGGCTAAGAAAACTGACTCTATCAAAAACGAAGGTGGAGCTGTTACTGCTGATTTCCGAACAGCAGACGGAAAAGAAATTCCTGGGCAAAGCGATATCACAATTGTCGAAGCTGGTAAAGAGATTGGTAGTGAATGGAAGGCAACTGAAGTTAAGAAGGAATTGACCGTTGATGGTGAAACCTATGTATTGACTGGTGAGCCTAAAGAATCTTCTGGAAAAGTTACTAAGGATACTGTTAAACTACATTATCTGTATGAAAAGAAACCAGCAGATAAAAAGGTTTATTCTCTAACTATCAAGGTTCTGAATGCTTTAACGAATGAGCAGATTGATCAGGATATTCTTGTAGCTAAGGGATTCTCTGGGGATGATTATGATATCAAAGCTCCGACTGTTGATGGATTTGAAGTTACCCTTAAAGAAGGCGAAGAGAAAGGGAAGTTTGCTGAAAATGACCTTTTGCTGACTTACTTGGCACATGAAAAAGGCGAGGAAGTTAAAGCTATCTTTGTCAACGAAAAGGGCGAGGAAATCAAGAATTCTGAAGTTATTTCCAAAGCTGGAGAGCTTGTAGGAAAAGACTGGAAATTTGATCGTGATGTTGAAACAGAAATTACAGTTAAAGATACAACTTATGTTTTGAAGGCAGTTCCAGAAGAGTTGGAAGGGAAGGTTTCTTCGGATAAACAGACACTTAAGTTTGTTTATAAAGAAAAAGAGAAACCGGCTGAGCCAAAGAAAGAAGAAAAAGTTGCTGAGCCAAAGAAGGAAGAAAAAGCTGCTGAGCCCAAGAAGGAAGAACCTAAAAAACTTCCTAAAACTAGTGCTGTAAAGGATGTATTGAATGGATAATAGAAAAGGAGAATGAATGAAATTTAATAACGAGACACAAGCAATCGGTTCAATCCGAAAAACAAGACGATGGGGAACGTGTGGAGTAATTCTTGGTCTAGCTGCCTTGGGCTTGATGACTAGTCCGGTCAGAGCAGATGAACGAACTGAAAATCCAGCCACAAATGCTCCCTATGCACAGACGAATCCAAGTAGTATTTCTACAGATAACCAAGGGAAGAGTGAAGAAAAAACAGGTTCATTAGAAGTTTCTATTTCACATTCAGGTTTAGATGAAACTGTTAAAAAGGCACAGGAAGCTGGGGTGAATGTAGAATTTGATTCTGTAGTAGATAAAGGTACAGCGAGTTCGGCTTCTGAGTTGGATCAAAAGCAAAAGGAAGTCGAAAGCGATTATCGAACACAAGCGGATAGTATTGCGAAAACTACTGAAAAATATCTCGAAGATAAAAAACAGAATCAAGCGGAACGTAAGAAAATCCAAGAAGAGAATGCTGCAAAGAAAGAACAATATCAAAAGGATTTAGCTTCTTATCAATCTGAAGTTGAGCGTATCAATCAGAATAATTCGAAAATCCGTGAAGAGAATGAAAAAAATCAGCAGGCTAATCAGGCAGAAATTGATCGTATCAATCAAGAAAATGCAGAAATCCGAAAACGAAACGCAGCTAAGAAAGAAGCTTATGAAACTTCTTTGACAGATTATAAAAATAAGCTAGCCACTGTTAAAGCTGAGAAAGAGGCAATTCAAACAAGTAAGCCTTTATTCGGATCAGATACAGGTTTCAAAGTATATGGAGGCTTTAACTCATCTGGTCGAGGGATGGAGTATTATGGTGACTTTACAGTAGTACCAGATGATGATCTCCCAGTAGAGAGCATGGACGGATTTTTAGGCTATCATGCAGATACTTATGTAACAGGGACTGAAGGAACTCAGGTTGGCAAAGATGTTACAGGAGCTTACGATGTAATTAAAGCTCCAAAAGTCGGAGATACATTTTATATTCACAATATTGGAACTCTTACGGATGGTAGAAAGGTAACGGCCAAAGTCAGAGTTTCTGATTTAGGTGACTACCTAGGCGAAGTTCGAAATGGTGTTCCTGTAACAGATCCAGATATTTATCTAAAGAGTGGTGATGGAGGAAGTTTCTATTTTGTCTATAATAATCATACCCGTTTGGAAATGGTTTTTGATTTTTATATTGAAGGAACGACAACACCAGCTTCTCTATTAATCGGAACTGTGATTTCAGATGTCGATTGGGGTCAAGGCTCAAATTTGAGTTATGGTTCATCTGGTCGTGGAATGGTGATTAATCCGAGTGGGTCTGGTTTGAATTTTGATGGCCGAGTTATGAGAGGAGTTGAAGAAGGTGTAAATGATGCTTCAGATATTCCTAGAGGTTCATTTGCTTCAGTAGGGTATGGATCTAGCCTAACTTATCTCCACACTTCCTCTCCAGGATCTAGAGAGGGAAGAACAGCAGCTGAGTGGGATGCGGAGAATGCGAGAGGAAATGGTCAAAATGTTGTATTTACAATTCTGGGTTCTGGTGCGGAATTGAAGAAGGTTTCTTTCGTGCCAAAACCTGCTGCCGTAACATACGAAAAGGAAACTCCTCTACCAAGTTCTCCAAAAGGGAAAGTTGAGGAAGCACTACCACCAAAACCTGAGGAGCCAAAGGAAAAAGAGATCCCGTCTTCGTTGCTAGCTCCAACTGTTAGAGTTAGATATGCCCGTCTCCAAGCAGTGCCTGACCTAGAGAAGTTTGTAAAGAATTCTGCAGGTGAATCTATTGATAAAAGCTATGTACCTAAGCTTTCAACAGTACAGTGGGAATTAACAACTAAGCCTCTTCCAGCTAATCGTGAAGCTATTACAGACTTTGAAATTGTAGATGCATTACCTTCAGGTTTTGTACTAGATGTAGAATCTTCAAAGAAGGCTAGTTCAGATTTTGAATTAACTTATGACGAATCGAGCCATGTTGTTCGCATGAAAGGCTTAGAAAGTTTGAAATCTAAGCTTAATCAAGATTTAAGTAAAGAAGTGCTAGTTCCAGCTCCAATTTTAGTAGGTAAGGTTACGAATGATGGGGCAACTTATAAGAATAACTTCGAATTAAAGATCAACAATAAGTACGAAAGTTATTCAAATATTGTTCAGGTTTCAACACCTGGTAAACCGAATGATCCTGACAATCCAAATAACAACTTAATCAAGCCTCTCAAACACAATCATAATAAGGATGGTGTTATCATTGATGGTAAAACAGTTCTAGCTGGTTCAACAAATTACTATCATATAACCTTGGATTATGATCAGTATAAGGGAATAAAGGCAGATCCAAATGCTATTCTAAAAGGCTTTGGTGCAATTGATGATTATCCAGAAGAGGCAGTGACTATCAATCAATCAGATATTCGTTATATTGATAGCGAAGGAAAAGAAGTTTCTGGTATTTCAGTGTATCAGTACGATTCTATTGAAGCTGTTGATAATGATAAAGTTAAAGCCTTTCTAGATAGTTCTGCAATTAAGCCTAAGGGAGCTTTCCAAGTATTTTTAGTGGATGATCCAGAAGCCTACTTTAACCAGTATATTAAATCAGGAAAATCAGTTACAATTATTGATCCAATGGTAACTAAGGAAGAACTACGAAATACAGGAAAATCTTTTGAGAATACGGCTTACCAAGTTGATTTCGGTAACGGATATCAAACTGATACAGTTGTAAATAATGTTCCTACTGTTAAACCAACCAAGAAGAATCTGAACAAGGCGGGTGTTGACATCGATGGGAAACAAGTCTTGGCAGGATCTGTAAACTACTACAAGGTAACTGCAGATTATAGCCAATACAAGGGCATTGAAGTAGATAAAGATCGTATTGGTAAAGGCTTCTACATTGTTGATGATTATCCAGAAGAAGCTGTTAC
>NZ_JAPVZO010000009.1:0-78052 GCF_041432445.1 Streptococcus sp. 27098_8_69
TATTATTCTCTTTATTTTCGCTTATTATCAGCTTTTCTAGTCACTTTCTGATATAATAGAAAACATCTTATCTGAAACTAGATTCGGGAGGATTTTATGACTAAAAAAATGATTGCCGTCGATTTGGACGGAACCTTGCTCAACTCTGAAAGCAAACTTTCTGATTTTACTATTGAAACGATTAAGAAAATCTCTAAAAAAGGCCACCAAGTTGTTATCGCAACTGGTCGCCCTTACCGTATGGCCAAAGATTTTTATGACCAACTTGAACTTGAAACCCCTATGATCAACTTCAACGGCTCACTAACTCACCTACCAGGTAATACTTGGAAACATGAAAAGTGTCTGACTGTGGACAAAAAATACCTCTTGGATATCGTGAAACGAAAAGAGGAGATTGAGGCAGACTTTATCGCAGGGGAATACCGTAAAAAGTTTTACATTACAGCCCCGGACAAAGAAATTGCCAACCCTAAATTATTTGGTGTTGAAAACTTTCGCCCAGAAAATCAATTCCAGTCTAACTTAGTGACCAAAGGGCCTAACTGTATTTTATTACAAACTAGGGCAGACGATAAATATGCACTGGCTGAAGAGATGAACAACTTCTACAAGCACCAACTCAATATTAATACTTGGGGTGGCCCTTTGAACATTCTCGAATGCACTCCCAAAGGAGTTCACAAGGCCTTTGCCCTTGAATATCTTCTCAATGTCATGAATATAGACAAACAGAATTTGATTGCTTTTGGTGACGAACATAATGACCAAGAGATGCTTTCTTTTGCAGGTAAAGGCTATGCCATGAAAAACGCAAATCCTGCTCTGTTACCATTCGCAGACGAGCAATTACCATTGACCAACGAAGAAGATGGCGTCGCTCAGTTTTTACAAGAACGATTTCTTTAATTTCACTCATTCTATGCTTTTTTGGTAGACATTAGCGACCTTAAAAGTATGGAATTTTTTTGAGCTCAAAGTAAACAAAAAAGGATTTGAATCCGTCTTTTACAGATCCAAATCCTTACAGAATATCTATTTTTTTAAGACAATACGATCAGAAACGCCGCGGCCCATGTCATCGATAATAATCTGGTTCTCTTCTGCCACATAAATCTTGACGTCATCACCGATGATGACTTTCTGATTTTCTGGTTCGAAGGTCACCTTCTTAACCTTTTGATCTCCGTTCGCTTCAACTTCTGTCCACGTTCCGGTATTTCCAGTGACTACAAGAGTAATGCTATCACCCTCGTCTTGTCCCTTGTAGGTCCCATCTATATTAGTAGTTGTGTCAGTCTTTGTACTAGTAGTAGAACTAGAAGCACTGGTTTCTGATACTTGACTAGTGCTCGCCTCAGAGCTAGTGCTTGCTTGGGATGAAGGTGTCGACTTAGTTGTTGACGAACAAGCAACTAAAAGACTAAGACTTGCTACAGTAGCAAGAGAAAGTGTAAATTTCTTTAGTGACATAATGTCTCCTTTCTTTCAGGAGCTAAGGCAGAAAAACTGCAGAACTATTCCACTTATACTATATCAAATAAAGGAAACAAGGTCAATCAAGCAACTATGTTTTTATAAGGTAGGCACGAACTTCAGATATAAAATAGAGGGAACCTGTAACAAACAGTAAGTCTTTCTCCCCTGCAGACTTTTCAAAATCATCTATAAAGTCTCGATAGGAAGCAACTCTATGATAGCCGCTCAAATCCTGCTCCTCCAAAGATCCCTGATAGTCAAAACTCGTCACATAGAGAGCTGTATCAGGTAAATGAGCTGTCAGATAAGCAAGCATGCCACTGTAATCTTTACGCTTTAAAGCACCAAAAAGGATTTGAGGTTGATAACCTTGCTGAATTTTTTCCTGGATAAATTCAACCAATCGTTCTAAAGCCGGTAGATTATGGGCACCATCTAGATAAATATGCTCCGTAACAGCTTCTAGACGCCCAGCCCAGCTGGTTGTTTTCAGAGCACGCCGGATAGCTTCCTCATTGACTTTTTCACCTCTCGCTGTCATAAACAACAGAAATGCCTGCAAAGCCAAAGCAGCATTCTCCTCTTGATAAGCTCCTTCCAAACCCAGTTTTAGTCGGGTCAAATCCGCTAGAGAAGAAAAAAAATGTCCTGATTTGAAAGAAAAATCTCGGTCAGCTTGGTAGAGAGTGACATCTAAATCTTCTGCTATCTTTTGACAAACGAGCTGGGATTCAGGAGCTAAGTTTGCAATCACTGCTGCTCTTCCTTGCTTAAAAATTCCTGCTTTCTGTTCAGCGATTTCTTCCAGACTATTGCCCAAGGTCTCCTGGTGATCCAGGCCGATTGATGTAATAACTGCGATCTCTCCAGTCACCACATTAGTCGTGTCAAGCAAGCCACCAATTCCAACTTCTAATAGAACTAGATCCACCCCTTGTTCTTTAAAATAAAGCAAAGCAATCACGGTTAACAACTCAAAAAAAGATAGCTGATCGTGTGTTTCTAGAAGTCTTTGCTCCATTTCCTTAACTTGATTTGCTAAACGGATAAAGTCTGCGTCCGATATGGGTTGACCATTGATACAAATCCGATCATGGATGCTAACAATGTGGGGCGAAGTAAAGGTCCCTACCTTCTTACCATGAGAAAGAAAGAGCTCTCTCATAAAGGCGATGGTTGAACCCTTTCCATTTGTCCCTGTCACATGGATAATAGGATAGGCTTGCTCAGGGTTCCCCAGCAAGTCTACCGCTCTCTGCATCCGCCCCAAACCTGATCTGAAATTCAAACCGATTCGACTATGAAGCCATTTTTCTACTTCAAACACGCTTAATCTCCTTAATCCTTAACAAAAAAGCGAAGATTCTCTTCGCTTTTTACTTCATTAGCTAGTATTTAATTCTAGTATGGGAGAAAAATGTCCCCCGGACGTTCTAACTCTCCCTAGTTTCTAGGAGTTGGGGTAAAAACATCCACTGGATATGCCTGCGTTTCTATTTTCTAGCGCAGGGCTAAACACGTCCACTGGACTTACCAGTTCTTTCTTATTTCAAGGAACTGGGCTGATACAGTCTCCCAGACTTACTTACGGTCTTTATTTTTAGCGTAAGGGTAAAAATGTTCACTGAACATTTTTACTCCTCCATAAAGCTGTTGAAGACTTCTTCAATCATGTTCCATTCATCTTCTGAATCTTCAGGGATTGGTTGCAATTCGCCTTCTGTTCCATCTTCATTTTCGATGAATGAGTATGCTTGGATTTCAACTTCACCGTTTTCATCTTCTTCTGCATTAACTGGTACAAGAAGAACATAGTTTTTACCAAATTCTTCTTTTCCATCAATAGTCAAAAGGATTTCAAATAAAGTTTCGTTTCCTTGCTCATCTACAAGTGTAATAAGTTCACGTTCTTCGTGATCGTGGTTGTGATCGTGTGACATAGTTTCTCCTCTGTCTTAAAATTTTCTATCTAAATAATTTTGCAAAATCAATTGAGCGGCTAATTTATCAATAACTTTTTTACGCTTATTGCGACTAATATCCGCTTGCTCAATCAACATACGCTCTGCAGCGACCGTAGTTAGGCGTTCATCTTGATACTCTACTGGTAGACCAAAGAGTTCTTCTAGTTTAGACCCATAGGCTTGACTGGCTTCTACCCGTGGTCCGCTGGTATTGTTCATGTTTTTAGGCAAACCAACAACAAAACGGTCTACCTTATAGGTAGTAACCAGTTCCTTGAGGCGTTCAAAACCGAACTCTCCCTGTTCTTCATTGATTTGGATGATTTCAAGTCCTTGTGCCGTAAAACCTAACGGATCGCTAATCGCTACTCCTACCGTTTTGGAACCAACGTCCAATCCCATAATTCTCATAGATTATAGATCGACTCCTTGTCCTTTAAGGTAGTAGCGAACCAGTTCTTCAACGATTTCATCTCGCTCATACTTACGGATTTGATTTCGTGCATTGTTATAACGAGGAACGTAAGCTGGGTCTCCACTGAGAACATAGCCCACGATCTGGTTAATAGGGTTATAGCCCTTTTCATTCAAAGAAGCATAGACATCTGTCAATGTTTCACTGATTTCTTTTTTATTGGAATCGTCCAATTTAAAACGTACGGTTTCTTCAGTAAATCCCATTCTAACACCCTCTTTCCTTAGAATAGTACTATTATAGCACATTCGCGGTCGTTCTACAAATCACACAGTCTGATTCTGCTGATTTTCTCTGGCTTTTTACTGGACTGTTGCCCCATTTGCAACACGATTAGCAATATAGTCCTCTGGTTCGTTTTTCAATAGATTTTCCAGTCCAACATTCTTCAAGTATTCGTTTTCACTTGCTTTTTTGAGATCCAGTGTTTGGAAATCATAGCTCGTCTTGGTTTCCATTTCTTTCTCATTTAAAAGAGTCGTTTCGATGGTAAATCCTGAAATTTTTCGAGCCGCTTGAACAGACTCATCCTTGTCCTCAGCTTCTTTAAGAGCTTTTTTAGCTTCATCTAATCCTCGCTCAGAAATATAATTTTTTAAATCTTCTGATACAGGACGCTTTTGCTGAATGGTCAAGCTTAAAAATTGATTGCCTTTGTAGGTAATGATTTGAGTTTGCTGAGCACCACTCTCATCAGCTGGCAAAACCAAGGTCTTAGTAACAACTGTATTCTTGGTCGCATTTTCTAATACGGGCAAGGTAGACTGTAGAGCTTCTTGAGAACTCTCAGTAGTTGAAGTTGCTGTTTCTTTTTTCTGACCACATCCAACGAGCAAAAATAGTGCTGCGAATGTTCCAATGACTAACTTTTTCATAAATCCTCACATGTTATCCAATTTAAAAATTTAAATATTAGAGAAGGCCAGGAGTCACTCCCAGCCTTGATGTTTTATAGAGCCGCACGTAAACGCGCTTCTGCATTTTCCACATTACGGACAGAGCGTGGCAAAAAGGCACGGATATCGTCTTCTTTATAGCCAACTTGTAGGCGTTTCTCATCTACAAGAATCGGACTTTTCAAGATACGTGGTGTTTCCATGATTAGGTTGAGCACTTCATTGACACTCAAATCTTCGATATCAACACCAAGGGCCTTTGCATAACGATTTTTCGATGATACGATACTTGCAATTCCATTGTCTGTTTTTGTCAAAATATCAAGTAGTTCTTCTCTCGTGATTCCTTCCTTACCGAGGTTTTGTTCTTTATAACTTAACTGGTGGGCATTGAGCCAGGTCTTCGCTTTTTTACAGCTAGTACAACTTGAGACTGTATAAATTTTGATCATGTACCTACCCCTTTCGCTACATGTTACTATCAGTTTAGTCTATTATACCATAAAAAACATCGGACTTGCGACCTATTTTTAAATTTTTTTGACTTTTTTCGTCATTTTCGCACTTTTTTCTTGACAAATCACAAACTATAGCCATTCCTTGTACTTCTTAATGTAAAATTTCTTAATAACTGTGACACTGAACATATACAAGAAAATAATACAGATTAAGAACAAGAAGTAAGGAAATCCTAAGGGTGCTAGACGAAGGATATTTACTAGTGGTCCATAAGGTAGGCTGGTTACGAAAAAGGCTGCAACCAGAGTCATCAAAATCACAAGCCAAGCTGGTCTGCTTTGTACAAAAGGAACTTTTGCTGTACGAAGCATATGGATGACCATAGTTTGAGACCACATAGATTCGATGAACCATCCTGTTTGGAACAAGATAATAAACTGAAGGGCAGATTCAGATCCATGGACATAATGATGGCCAGTCACCAAAGGAACAATGATAAAGTAGAGGAAGATAAAGGTCAAAATATCAAAGATAGATGAGATTGGACCCATCCAAACCATAAATCGCGTAATGGATTTTGCTTCCCATGTATGGGGTTGTTTAAGGAAGTCTTGATCCACATTATCAAATGGCAATGCCACACAAGACAAATCATAGACTAGGTTTAGGACAATGAGATGAACAGGGGCCATTGGCAGAAATGGTAAGAAAATACTCGCAACAAGGAGTGAGAAGATATTCCCAAAGTTTGAACTAACTGTCATCTTGATGTACTTGGTCATGTTGGCGTAGACCTTACGGCCCTCAACGATACCAGTTTCAAGAACCATGAGATCCTTGTCTAGCAAAATAACATCCGCTGTTTCCTTAGCGATATCGACTGCTGTATCTACAGAAATTCCAACATCAGCCACCTTCATGGATGGAGCGTCGTTGATTCCATCTCCCATATAACCAACGGCATGACCATTTTTCTTTAACTGTAAAATGATACGCGCTTTTTGATCAGGAGACAATTTAGCAAATACTGTTACACTTTCAACCGCTTCTGCCAATTCTTGATCTGTCATTTGGTCAATGTCAGCCCCTAAGAGCATATGCTCAACGTCCAAACCAACCTTTTCACAAATGGCTTGGGTTACTTTTTCGTTATCCCCAGTTAAAATTTTTGTTTTGACACCATGCTCAAGCAGAGCTTGAATAGCTGGTGCTGCAGATGGTTTTGGCGGATCCAAGAAGGCAAGGTAACCCGTAAGGATCATGTCACTTTCATCAGTCACAGCATAGGCATAATCTTCACGTAGACCTGACTTGTAACCAACACCTAAAACACGCAAACCTTGACGGTTTAATTGACCAACTTCTGCCAATACTTCTTGGCGAATGTCTTCGGTTAGGGGAATGATTTCTCCGCGATATTCCACATGAGTCGAAATGGTCAACATTTCTTCTAAAGCGCCTTTGGTAACCATACTAACGACATTGCTATCGTCTTTGACGATGACACTCATGCGTCTGCGTTCAAAGTCAAAAGGCAGTTCATCAATCTTTTGGAAGATGTTATCCAAATCTTGTAGAATAGCGTGTTCTTTGGCTTCTTTTTCGGTTCTACTGATAATGGCACGGTCCATCAAGTTTTTCAAACCGGTTTGGAAATGTGAATTTAGATAAGCTCTTCTCAAGACGGCCATATCCAAATCACCATGGATATCCAAGGGGTATTCTAAGACAATCTCATCTTGCGTTAGAGTTCCAGTTTTATCTGTACATAGGATATCAATTGCTCCTAAGTCCTGAATAGCATTAAGTTTTTTGATAACCACCTTTTCCTTGGCCATGATAATGGAACCTTTGGCCAAGCTGGCTGTGATAATCATTGGAAGCATTTCTGGTGTAAGTCCGACACCGACGCTCAAGGCAAAGACTCCAGCCTCTAGCCAGTCTCCATCAGTCAACCCATTTGCGAAAAACACGATCGGAACCATGACAAGCATCAAGCGGATCAAGAGCCAAGAAATGCTGTTCATTTCACGTTCAAAAGAAGTTGGTTCATCGTAGGTGTTGAGAGTCTGCTCAATGGCTCCCATCATGGTGTCATCACCAACTGCCAGAACCATAGCTGTAGCACTTCCCGAAATAACGTTTGTCCCCATGAATGCCAAAGATTCTGCTTCTAAAAGACTCTCTATATTTTGACTAGTGGCTTTATTTAAAGCAAGCTTTTCAACTGCATCACTTTCTCCAGTCAAACCTGACTGTTGAACAAAAAAGTCGCGGGATTCAAATAAGATGACATCTGCAGGAATCATATCTCCCGCACTCAATTTCACCAGATCTCCTACAACCAACTCATCGATGGGTAACTCTTGTTCAAGACCATCACGAATAACAGTTGCAGTGTTGACAATCATTTTTGAAAGATTGGTTGTTGCCTTGTCGCTCCGCAATTCTTGGACAAAACGGATACCTCCTGAAATCAAAACCAAGACAACGATAATGATAGAAGTCGTTGGATCCTCTTGACCAGGTTTGGCAAGCCAGACGTTTGTAACGAGAGAGATAAAGGCAATCACAAGCAAAATGATTGTGAAAGGATTGATAATGGACTCATAAATCTTTTTTAAGATGGAATCCTCTTGGCCCTTGGTGATGGTGTTTTCACCATATAGGTCACGATTTTCTTGAACTTGTTCTGAATCTAAGCCTTTTAGACTTGTATGGTAAAAAGCTAGACTATCTTTAAATGGAGTTTGAATAGCTGCTGCTAGTCTTTCTTTTGTAGTTTTCATTGGTTTCTCCTATCTGTATGAATGGTGATTTCATACACGGGGACCAATCACTTTATAAGGACAGAACGACACAAATCAGCGATTGGCTGTGTATGTGCGGTTCTGGATGATCGTCAATTTGCATCGTTTGTCTCCCTTCTTTGTTCTAAAACAGCAGAAAGTCCTGCCATAAAATGGCAGGACTAAAAAACTTATTATCCGTTTTCGTTCAAGCTTTAACTCCATAGGGCGATGTAATGAGCTTAGTCTTGACCTTCGCGACCAGGACTGTTGACCAACGAGTAGTGTCTCCACTGCTTTGCGGTAGTCATCCGTATCCCTATGGTAGCCTCACCTACCGTTTTCGCCTTTCAGTATAAACCTTTAACTAGTAAAAGTCAACGATTTATCTCATTTTTCTTAGATTACGATTAATTCTTTTGGAGCAAGGGTTAATAACTCACAACCTGTATCTGTAATCAAGATATCATCTTCGATACGAACCCCGTATTTACCTTCAATATAAATACCAGGTTCATCAGTCAAGACCATACCAGTTTTGATAACTTCTTTGGAAGTTTGGCTAAAGTAAGGTTCTTCGTGGATATCAAGTCCAATACCGTGCCCGATACCGTGAGTAAAGTATTCTCCATAGCCTGCTTCCACAATGATATCACGAGGGATTTTATCAAAGTCACGGAAACCTAAGCCATTCTTAGCTTGGTCTATCAGAGCTTGATTGGCCTTCAAAACGGTGTTGTAGATTTCTGCTTGTTCGTCGCTCACATGACCTAGGTAGATGGTACGTGTCATATCACTGACATAGTGGTCATAAAGACAACCGAAGTCCATAGTGATAGCTTCGCCTAGTTCTACTGGCTTGTGCATTGGATGGGCATGGGGTTTAGAAGAGTTGATCCCGCTAGCTAGAATCGTGTCAAAAGACAAACCAGCAGCGCCTAATTCACGCATACGGAAGTCCAGGAAGTTGGCAATTTCAATTTCTGTCTTCCCTGGCTTGATAAAGTCAAGAGCATCGTGGAAAGCTTGGTCAGAGATAGAGCATGCCTTGCGAATAGTCGCAATCTCTGTCTCGTCCTTAATCATACGAAGGGCTTCAACAAACTGAGTCTGTGGAACTAGTTCTAAACCTTCAAAGGCGGTTTGCATGCGATGATAATAAGAAACTGAAACCTCATCTTCAAATCCGATACGAGAAAGGCCCATGTCTTTTGCAATCTTTGCGATAGTTGCCAACTCATCACGTTCTGCAAAAATCTCAAAGCCAGTAACTTCTTGCTTGGCAGCGATAATATAGCGAGCATCTGTCACCAAGACCTGACGGTCACGGCTGATGAAGACTGTCCCATTTGAACCCCAAAATCCTGTCAAATAGTAGACATTTTTAAGGTTATTGATAATGATTCCATCTAGTTCTTTTTCTTGCATTTTATCTAAAAATGCTTGTACACGTTTATTCATGATGTAACTTTCCTTTCAAATACTGTCCTGTATAGCTAGCTTCATTAGCAGCTACTTCCTCTGGTGTCCCTGTTGCGATAATAGTTCCGCCACCAACACCACCTTCTGGTCCTAAGTCGATAATATGGTCTGCTGTTTTGATGACATCCAGATTGTGCTCGATTACGAGAACTGTATTGCCATCATCGACAAAGCGAGACAAAACGGTGAGTAGTCGAGCGATGTCCTCAGTATGCAAACCAGTTGTCGGTTCATCTAAAATGTAGAAGGACTTACCTGTCGAGCGCTTGTGGAGTTCACTAGCCAGCTTCATACGTTGAGCTTCTCCACCAGAAAGTGTCGTAGCTGGTTGTCCCAAGGTCACATAACCTAGACCTACATCCTTGATGGTCTGGAGTTTGCGTTGAATTTTCGGAATGTGTTGGAAAAATTCTACTGCGTCATTGACCGTCATATCCAAAACTTGCGAGATATTCTTTTCCTTGTAGTGAACTTCTAGGGTTTCACTGTTGTAGCGAGTCCCATGACAGACTTCGCAAGCTACGTAAACATCTGGCAAGAAGTGCATCTCAATCTTGATAATCCCGTCACCCGAGCAAGCTTCACAGCGACCGCCCTTGACGTTGAAACTGAAACGCCCCTTCTTATAGCCACGAATCTTGGCTTCATTTGTCTGAGCAAAGAGGTCCCGAATGTCATCAAAAACACCTGTATAGGTAGCAGGGTTGGACCTCGGTGTTCGTCCGATTGGACTTTGGTCAATATCTATCAGACGGTCGATATGTTCAATCCCTGTAATGGATTTAAACTTACCAGGCTTGTCTGAATTGCGATTGAGCTTTTGTGCAATAGCCTTTTTGAGGATGCTGTTAATGAGGGTAGACTTCCCTGAACCAGATACCCCTGTCACTGCAATGAATTTTCCGAGTGGGAAGCGAGCGGTGATATTTTGCAAGTTGTTCTCACGCGCACCTGTCACTTCGATAAAACGTCCATTGCCTACACGGCGTTCTGACGGTACAGGAATCGCGCGTTTTCCTGATAGATACTGTCCTGTGATGGATTTGCTGTTGCGAGCTACCTGCTTAGGCGTTCCTGCAGCAACAATTTCTCCACCAAAGACACCTGCACCAGGGCCAACGTCAATCAGATAATCAGCTTCTCGCATGGTGTCTTCATCGTGTTCTACCACGATGAGAGTGTTACCCAAATCGCGCATTTTTTTCAGACTGGCAATCAAGCGGTCATTGTCCCTCTGGTGAAGACCGATTGACGGCTCATCAAGGATATAGAGAACTCCTGAGAGGTTGGAACCAATCTGAGTCGCCAAGCGAATACGTTGACTCTCCCCACCTGATAGGGTTCCTGCCGAGCGGGATAACGTTAAATAGTTAAGGCCCACGTTATTGAGGAAAGTCAAGCGGTCCTTGATTTCCTTCAGGATAGGACGAGCGATAATAGCTTCATTTTCAGATAGAGTTAGTTGATCAATGACCTCCAAATGGTCTGCGATGGAGAGGTCTGAAATTTCTCCGATATGGAGCCCTTTTTCTCCCCCTACTCGAACAGATAAGGCTTGGTCATTGAGACGATAACCATGACAAGTGCCACAAGTCAGCTCGTTCATATAGAGACGCATCTGTGTACGAGTGTAGTCGCTATTGGTTTCATGATAGCGACGCTTGATATTTCCAAGCACTCCTTCAAATGGAATGTCGATATCACGAACTCCGCCGAATTCATTCTCATAGTGGAAATGGAATTCTTTCCCATCTGAACCATAGAAAATGAGATGTTTATCCTCCTCAGACAAGTCCTCAAAAGGCGTATCCATATCCACTCCAAAAGCTGTCATGGCTTGTTCTAGCATGTTTGGATAATAGTTAGAAGAGATCGGGTTCCAAGGCGCTAAGGCTCCCTCGCGAAGGCTCTTGCTAGCATCTGGTACGACTAAGTCCGTATCAACCTCTAGCTTGATTCCCAAACCATCACACTCGCTACAAGAACCAAATGGTGCATTGAAGGAGAAGAGACGAGGTTCTAGCTCTGGAACTGTAAATCCACATACTGGACAAGCATAGTGTTCTGAAAATAGCAACTCTGAATCATCCATGGTATCAATAACGACATAACCTTCAGCGATACGGAGAGCTGCTTCAATCGAATCAAAGAGACGACTACGGATACCATCTTTGATGATAATACGGTCTACCACCACATCTATGTTGTGTTGCTTATTCTTTTCAAGTTCAGGAACTTCGGTCACATCGTAAACAACTCCATCGACACGGACACGAACGTAACCATCCTTTTGAATTTTTTCAATCAACGTCTTGTGCTGCCCTTTTTTCTTACGAATAACAGGAGCCAAAATCTGCAGACGCTGGCGCTCTGGCAATTCCAAAACCTTATCCACAATCTGCTCTACAGACGAAGCCTTGATAGCCCCATGTCCATTGATACAGTAGGGTGTCCCTACACGTGCATAGAGAAGACGTAGATAATCGTTGATTTCCGTCGTTGTTCCAACTGTCGAACGAGGATTTTTACTGGTCGTTTTCTGGTCAATGGAAATGGCAGGGCTGAGACCATCGATAGAATCCACATCTGGCTTTTCCATATTGCCCAAGAACTGACGAGCATAGGCTGACAGACTCTCAACGTAGCGACGTTGCCCTTCTGCATAAAGGGTATCAAAGGCTAAACTAGACTTTCCTGATCCAGATAGTCCCGTCACCACAACTAGCTTGTCACGTGGAATTTCCACATCTATATTTTTTAAATTATGGGCGCGTGCCCCATGGATGACAATCTTATCTTGCATATTACTTCTTTCTAGTCCATTGTTGCTTTCCATTATACCAAAAAAAGTGAAATTCTATTACCAAAAAAGCCGATTTTGTAGTATAATTAAAAACTTCTTATGTTATGTTTCCTTAGAGTTCCCTAACCCTTATATCACGCGCTTTTTAATAAAAATCACTAACATTACTATTTACTACTTGCTCCCCCAAAGTACGCAAAAAGGGGAGCAAAAAAGCCCCACAAAAGGGCTAGGATTTGATGAGTTCAGCAGGCAAAATTTAGCACCCTTTGAAGGGTGCTTTTTATATAAGATATTTTTATAAAAAAACTATCAACTACGAACATTAATTTTTATTTCACATCAGAAATATACTCTTTAGCAAGACTGATAATATGTTCCCATAAATCAGGATAGCTTCCTTTCAAATTGGAAATTTCTGGAACTCCTAAATCATTTTGATGGATGGTCATAAACTTACCACAACGAATATGGCATTCATCTTTAGTCAACTTCAAAAGAGGATACATAATTTTTGTAACTTCAACATCAAACTTTGGATCGATATTTTTTTTATTGCTAATTGATGAAATTGGTAAAACAGTAAAATCACTGAATCCTGATTCATTTTCAGCTTTTAAAATAAGGACTGGTCGAGCTTTATACTTTATCGAACTAGTTCTGACATCATAATATGGCATCCGTGAAGACTTTATAGTACCAACAAGAGAAGAATTATCACGCAAGATAAACCTCCTCATTAAAGTCATCGAATTCATCTAAATACATATCATATTGATGGTCATAAACTCGGACTTTTTCCGCATCTTTTTTGATATCTTCTTTAGAAATGATTTTATTTCCGATTTCGCTATCGTTTAGACCATTACGGCTGTTTTTCCATGATAATTCTTCATGAGATAAGTTTCTAAGATACCACGCATCATATTGACTGTATTTATTGATAACGCTCTCAATGATGTATTTATCTGTTTCACTCAGTGATGAGCTATCACCATCGTAAGGAACATAGGATTGTTCAAAAAAATAGCGCAACTCTACAAGAACTGGTCCATGTACCCATCCCTCAAAATCGCTAGAAAAAAGGGATTCACCAGTTAAAGCAAAACTTTCACGTTGTGCGAAATACATCAACTTCTGTAATTTTAATTCTTGCGTTTCGAATCTTGAGTTAGACATTTGTTCATAAGCATAAATCAAATATTTTGCGACATCAATTGTCTTGCTCATAGCTTCTTCCTCCTTAGTCATACAAATAAAAACACAAGTACCACATCTGTCACTTGTGTTTGTTTTTTTGTTAAATTATATAACCATTTTTAATATAACTTTTTTTAAACTTTTTGTCAATGATTTTAATCATTTTTTGTAAACTAAATATGGTTATTTAGTTTTATATTATTGACGAAATATGTACATACTTTTCCATACTTTAGTTTCTGATTGCTGATAGGTATATTATACCATGAAGCGCGTGATATATAAGATTATAGCCTTACAAAAGCCCCCAGATTCGTTTCTAAGGGCTTTGCTATAACGAAGGATAGGCGGGACCGCCGAATGTCGCCCGCATTTCTCGACCCACTAGCTAAGTGGCGCGTTGGTGGCGGATACTTTTCAACCTCTATCCTCTATGCTTTTATTATATCACATTTTCTATTTATTGATGTTCAGGTTATCTCCAAAGAGTAGAGTCTCAATGTTCTTGTATTTAAAAGTTTTTTAGGTTATAATCTAAGCAATGAGAGTTACTACCCCCTACATTAAAGGCTTCGGCTGTGGGGGGTGTGTGCTCTCTTTTTTCTTTCAAAAATATCTATGATTTCATCGCCTACTACCAAGAAAATATTATAACCCCGTCTCTGCCAAATGTTCTATAACTTCCGTTTTTACTCGTCCGCTCCAAAACAAAGCGAAATAGGGGTAAAATATGAAGTTTAGGGCTACTCATATACTAACAAAACACCACCACGATAGATTTTAGCAAAGTCTAGCAGTATCTCAACCTTAAGACGTTCATACTCAGCTTTATCAATCTCTAGTGTCTCATATAACTGCCATAGCTTTAATCTCTCCCCTACTCTTCTTGTAAAGAGATTAGCGAATATCTCGCGCCTTAAATCATCCAGATTATCCTTGTAAACATCAATCACACCCACCAACTCTTCAGCTTTGGCTCTAAACGCTCCATCTTGACCATCTAGGCTCAATTTAATCAATGAGTGATAGCTTTTTAGAAATCTGTATACCTGTTTGACTGTCTCTTTTTTATCGATTTGCATTTTTTACCTTGTCCAAGTTCTCAATGGCTTTTTTCTTAATTCTGTAAATTTGTACTTTGCTAAAATTTAAATCATTACAGATTTTTATCATAGGGAAATTATTAAAGTATATCATTACCAATACCAACCATTCAACTACATCATCTAACTGATCTATCATGTCCATTACTTCCATACGTTCGCTAGTAATAGTTTGTATTTGCTCCACTATTTTATCTTTAAGTTCCAATGTTTCCAGTATCTTATCCTCGGTGGTATTGGTTTTGCTAGTTTTTACCCTTGTAGTGAATTGATTGGATCCAGATAATAGCCCATTGTCTAAACTCTGGTACTTTAGTTGCAGTCTCTGGATGAGGTCGTTCCCTTTCTTTACTCTTTTTAGTTGTTCCTCTATTTCTTTAATGGTCAAGTTGATACTCCTTCATGGTATAATAGTTTTAAGGAATAATTTATAAAGGAGTCAGCCCTGTGCTGTCTTTTTTACGTTTTCTAGGAGTTTGATTATATCCCCCTTAACATTCTTTGTCTCTAAAAGTATCTATATCTTAGGAAATCTTAGTGTTTTATCTCTAAAATAAGGTCTTGTGCCTTGCTATTTTAAAATGTAAAACCTAATCAAAACCTAGCCAAAACCTAACCATTCTTTGGTTCTAAAATCAATTCTCATTTACCATACCTGCCAAGTGTTCTATAGCTTCTTTTCTAGCCTGATATATCGAAGTTTTAGACTTACCTAATTCTTCAGCGACTTCCAAAACTACAAGATCATTCAAGTAAAAAAGTCTTAGGACAGAACGCTCAAGCGGATTGTCCAGTTTATCGATTAGCCCAGATATTGCCATTCTTTCCTCGGTAAGGCGCTCAATTCTCTGGAGTATATCCTCTTTTAGCTTCAGAACACTTATAAGATTGTCCTCTGTCTTGTTCTCTCTGCTTGTCTGCACCCTGCTATGGCTTAGTGTTGGCTTTTTGATAATACCACCTTCCAGGGCTTCCAATTCCAAATATAAGCCTTTGATCTCCTTGTTTATCCACTTAACGCCCTCTAGTTTTTCTTTTACCTGCTCTGGTGTCATGCCTTGGCCTCCTCTATGATATAATAATAGTGTTGAAATTATAGCTGAGGCGGAGCGCCTTGGCTTTTTGCGTTTTCTCTAGCTTCGCTCGAGGTTCATTTATTCCCTGGGAAGTATTTCCCGTGAGAAAAAATGTATAATGACGGTGTGAAGTTCGCTAGCGCCTAGTGGGAGGGGGATACCCCCCTATGTTATAAAATTGGATAATTGAGTAGTAGCTTTATCGGTCAAAAAATCAAGCTAAACACTTAGTAAAACCACATGCTACCATCTTCAAAAACATTTCAAAAAGGGAATTTTCTGCACAAAAGAGGGCAGCGTTCTTATATCCGAACAATACCTACCCCCGTTTAAAATTAAAGGGGGTATCTCTGCCTCTTATCTCATAATCATAGTTGTTAGGTATCTTGTAATTGAACTGTTGTAACTGTGATCTTTATTTAGATTTGTTTGAAAATGTTCCAAAAAACTACTTCATATTGTCTCACAATCTCAATCCATTCAGCCAAAAACTATCTCCTTTCTTGGTATAGTTCACAAACTTTTGATAATGCTTATAATACTTGTCACGTTTCATATACTTTGGTCTTTCAGGAAAACTGTCAAACATATATCCGCCACGTTTGGGACTCCAACCTGGTTCCACCTTTCTAGCTTCCCTCAGTGCTCTCTCCCAATAGTATTGGCAATCTGTCTTACTTCGGTTCAGTGTTGATTTGTGTATTTTCTGGCATGATCCACAACCATATAGCAAAAGTCTCTTATAGAGTTTTCTGCATCGATTACCACAAATAGGACAAAGAAAGAAGTAGCGATTACCTCCCTTGGTTCCTGGTATACTTGCTAAATCAAAATGATTGTTTCCAAAGGTGATATATAGATTATCTAGGTCTATCTCTAGTTTTCTACCGTCCAACTCAGCTATTCCATAACTAATATTCTTGTCTTTCATTGGCTTTATAAACGTTTCTATGGTTATTGATTCTATAATTTCCATTCATTCAAAATACCTTTATATAGAAAAACCCAAATCAATTGGGTTAGTAGTAATAAAACCACAAAAAGAGGCTGGTGCCTCTCTTGATAGTTCTAGCTTTCTGCCTCTGCCACATAATCAGCAAGGCCTTTATATTCCCCTTCTACGTCCAATTTTTGGAGTAAGCTAATACTTTCATCGCCCAGCATTTCCAAAGTACCAAAAGCGGTCATAGAGTCCATAGGGATAGGCTTATCAGAAAGCAAGCGATCAGCATAGTCTAATAGCTCCAGCTCGTAGGCTGTGACCTTTTCCAGCAAACTCTCAAAGTCCTCTGACTCTTTGAGTTGAAGCACGCGCTCCTGTTTGTAACGTTCTTCAAATGCTTCATCGTCCACTGGTTGGTTGTAATAGTCTTTGAAACTGTCACAAATACGCTTGAAGGTCTTGTTTAGTTTGTTATCCTCCACATACTCAGCTACCAGCGTTCCCTTATCCTTATGAGTTATTGAAATAGATGGTACTTCATAAGTTCCAGTCATATATCCCAGTAGCGCGTGACCTGCAACCATAGCAGTATCTAGGTCTTTAAATTCGTAAGTGAAAGTAAATGTTTTTGCTTTATCTGAAAATGTTTTTAATGTCATGTTGTTTCTCCTTTTTCTATTTTTCAATAATCAATACCAACAAATTTTTTACGGTTATCGAGAACAATATACCCCTGTTGTATAGCTAAAATTACAAAATATTTTAGTAGTTGATTTTCACGCTTCAAGGTCTGGATAAGCTCACTGTTTTTAAAAGTTTCCCATTCAGAAATATAAGAAGCAGAACCTCCATCTTGTGGCGGAAGAAGATCCAATTCACTTTCTTCCATCTTCTCGTATATCTTTTTTGTGATGCACCTTAAACGTGGAGTTTTAGAAAGCAACTCCCTGGACTCCTTTCCATAATTCTTACCTTGCCACTTACAAGTAGCTTTGTCAAATACTAAATATTTCCTCACTCTATCAAAAATATACCTCATTGGTTCGTTATCACCAGCCCACTCAATAACTTCTCCAATATTTTCCATGTAAGACATTGACTTGAAAGCTAAAAAATTTTTGTCTTGGATAACTCGTTTATTTAATTTATTTTTTACCACTAGTTCCCTACTCCACTTTTTACAATATATATCCGCGCAACGTGGAAGTGTTAAAGGACAGGGTTACAGGGGGCGTAGCTCAATCGCCCCTGTTCCTGTTCCTTACTTCCACATTTCACGAAAATTGGACAAACTAGAATTGACGCTAGGCTATTCTAGTCATGTCCCTCCTTTTACATCTGTAAAATTTACAAACCTTTACAAGTCTTTACAACTCCTAAAAAATCCAATAATACCAACGCTTTTTGAGTTATGCTTTATATTTTACAAGTGTAAAAAAATAATTGTTTTACATCTTTTACAATGAGTTGTAAAGAAGTGTAAATTTTACGTTTGTAAAGGTGTAAAATCATGTAAAATTTTTACACTTTTTTTACAACTTTTTACAACTTTTACATTTGTAAAGTTTACAACTCTTTACATATTTAAAGTTGTTAATAAGCAGGATTTTCTTGTATCATTCCATCGACGACCACTATGTTATTATCGGATTCATCAATCAATTTGTCTAAGGTAGGTCTGCTGATTTTGGCAAAACGAGAAAGCTCTGACTTATTGGGTAGTCTATTATTCGCCTGTTCAAAGTTTGCTATCATAGATTTTACTTTGTTTGTCGCTTTTTCTTTCGTTTCTTCATTAGCCCATGCTTTTTCTTTCTGTTCTTTTGAAAGTGGTAACCCTGGTTCGTGATAGGCTAATATTTTCTCCTTATCATTTATCAACTGTGGATAGTAGAAAAGAAAATTTTTCTCCCCGTCGTAATCAGCTTCCGAGGTAACTGCTTCAAGTCTCCAATAAGTTCGCGTTTTTAACGGCAAATCTATGTTATCAAAATGTTTTAGAATTTCCTGCGTCTGTTCAGTAGGTAAATGTTCTAGCGCTACCTCAATATGATTTCGTAGATCCTCGCTTGTTGCTCTCTTGTTTTTAAAACTGATATAATCATTTGTTACGTTTAGCTGAAAATATCTTTTATTGTGCGTAGTCATTACATTCTTGGCCAAATCCCAGACAGCTTCTAGCCTCTCTAGGCGTAACAATTCTGGATCTAATTCCATCTTGAAAAATTCCAACAAGCTATCGCAATGAGCTAGAGACTCTGACCACTGCGCAAAGTCTGAACTTTCCGTAGTCCCTTTCGGTCTATCTCTATGACTTTGTGTATAGATCAGGCCACCGCCTACGTGTTGGGTAATCTGTTGCAAATAATCCCCTAAGGAGCCCCCGAACTGCAGTAATTTTAAATTATCAATACTATCAATAATAACCACTTGAAAAGCGTTGTTTGGTACTTTATCTTTTACAACTTTGGCTAAATCTTCTAAGGCCGTTGACTTTGGAAGAGTTAAGATAGAAATATTGTCAAGATCTTTTTGCTCAACTTCTAAAAGTTGGGCAATCTGCATGAACTTACTAAAACAGTCGTTTTCTTTATGATTCGTATTGATATACAAGACGTTGAAAGCTCTTTTACTCTTCCACTCTAGCCAATTACTCCCCTGAGCTAAAGATAGAGCTAGGGAAATAACTACGCTAGTCTTTAAGGATCTTCTTGGCGCCGATATACCCAATACTTGCCCGCGTCTCAACAATCCTGTCAAAATGCTAGCAGATGGCCCTATTGTCTCAGCAGGAACTTGTCCTAGTTTTTTAATTTCTGTCATTGGTTATCCTTTCTGGTTTTTCAATCGTTTCTTTTTCATTTTCTTTAATTGTTGTAACTCTTTGCGTTGCTCAAGCGTTAATTGTCTATTTTTCCAAGTGTAGCCGTTGGTAGTCCGGACAGATTTTCTCTGTCCGGGGAATCTTTCAAAGCTAGCCATTTTCTACCCCCAGAAACTTCCAGATGTCAGAAATTCTATAATAGATTTTCCTAGTGTCTTCTAGTGGGGGCTGGTATCGTCTTAGCCCAGCATCTTCCCACTTTTGGAGTGTCTTGTACTTTATATCTAACTCGTCCATGACCTCCTAGGCTGAGATTAACCCTGTCAATCGTGGTTTGACTGTATCACGGCTTTTTAGATAACGCTCAATAGCTTCTAATATTTTTGTTTTGAGTTCCTCAATCATCTTTTCAAACATACTAGCACCCCCACGGTCTCACCCCTGCAAGCTGGATATATCGGCCATAATCAGGGTTTAAATCCTCGCTAGGTGTTTCTATCGTCTGCTTGCTTTCTCGCTCAAATTGGGCGCTTTTTTTGCGGTCTCGGTGGTTTAGATAAAGCAGTAAGCCAATCAACACCACCATGAAGATAACTGCTTGTGTATTGGTCAAATCTAATTCATTCATGTTATGCCCTCGCTTTGTAATTCTTGATATAGTCCACTTGGTCGCTTCGTTCCATCTTCAGGAAGTCGTCCACCTCTTCAGTGCTTACTTTTCGATCTACAAAATCAGCGATGAACTGGAATAGGTTTGGATTTCTTGCCTTGATCTCAGCCATTTGTTTATCAAATTCTGATTGTGTCATGTTATCTAGGTCTAGAGTCATTTCAATAGCCCTCTTTCTTTCAAATCCTTTATAATCAAGCTACGTAAATACGTCCAGGTTGAAGCTGTTGTGTGATTGATCCCATTACTTAAATTGTTTTCTTTTATTGCTCTATCTAAGAAACTGAATAGCAACCAGTCAGGAGCTTCACCATGCCTTTCTGTGCATTCATCGTCATATTTTTTTAATTCTCCAAGTAGGTTCTCAACATTGCTATTAAAGAAATCCTCATGGCTTCCCTCTTGCTTTTTATATGCCTCAGATAATTTGTAAAACTGAATCCATAACTGACTAATTGCTGATCTACAATCTTCAGCAATTTCTGTTGCTCCATGGTGTTCCTTGGATAAATGCCACTCTGATAAAATATCTAGCTTTTCCTCTACAAGTCCCAGCTCTTTTTCAAAATCTTTAAAGTATGTGTCCATGTTTTTTACCTCTGTTTCTATGTTTGTGTAATCGCCTTGATGGGCTTTTTAATGCCTTTTACTATCCAGGATATCCTCACACTCAAAGATGGCCGTCGGAGAGTGTGGGGATTTTGAATGGTTGTTTCTTATACATGATTTCCTCACACTCAGAGTCGCCAATATTTGAAAGCGTGAGAAAGTACCAGTTTAAAGAGTTGGCGCTCTCCGTATGGTCAAAATGTCCTAAATATGCTATAATCTAGGTATAAATCTTTACTAAAACCTCTTTAATAATAGCTTGCCTGCTTTGTTAAATTCGTTTTAGTGTTAGTGTGAAAGGCTTTGCGGTGTGGTTATTGCTAAGCCTTTTTTGTTGTTCTCACGCGCTTCTTTGGCGTGCTTTTTTATTTCTGAATGCCATAGCTTTGATTTCCTGATAACTCATATTCAAGCCAATCATGGCTATTACCATGTCCTCAAATGCCTGGTACTGTTCCAACTCGTCACTGGTCAAGCTATCAATGCCATTGTAGCCCCCACGTTCTTCCCTTAACTGCTTAGCGTTCCTGTCGGTTACTGCTTTCAGTAGCAAGTTGTTCATGGTGCTATGCGCGTGCTTTGGTGCTTGTTCCCAGTTCTCAATACTGTCATGCAGTGTTTTTCTTTTTGGCTTTTCTAGCGCTCTCTGCATACGAAACTTAGAAAGTTCCTCACGCATTTCAAAGAAGGCTTTGACTAGGTTCATCTTAAAACGCCTTACTGGCTCGGTGTTCTTTAAGAATGTGATCAGCAATGTTGCTTGTTGCTCATTCAAAATATAGTCTTTCGTCTGTTGTCCGCTTTGTAAAGGTCGCATTTTAAATGACACCTTTCCAAATTGCTCCAGACGTCCAATTTGTTTTCTAATGTGTTCCTGTATTGCATGGTGTTTTATTCCAGCACATTCAGCTATGATTGCACTCGTAGTATACGGCTCTTTCTTTCCGTCCATGTAGACTAGTTCCATTGGTTTGTTCCTTTCTATTCTTCTGGTGTCAGTAGTTCATCAAGTGTGACTCCTAAATAGTCAGCAATCTTTAGCAAGGTTTCAATATCTGGGCGCTTAGTACGCTCATAGTACAAAGCTATCAAAGTGCTTTTTGCGATACTTGTCGCCTTGTGTACGTCTGAAACCTTTTTTCGTTGTTTCGCTAAAAGAACACGAAAATTATTTTTCATATCCCTAACCCTCCTTTTTTGTGTTTTTTAGAAAAATTGAAGCGTTAACGCTAAAATTATATCTCTGATTATACACTATATTTTTATTGTGTCAAGTAAAATAATTAAAAAACTTGAAAAAAATTAGCGCATAGGCTAAAATGTTTTCAAGGAGGAGTTTTCTTATGCTTCGTAATAATTTAGCTAAATTGATGATTGATAGAGGTATCTCGGCAACTCAATTATTTAATGACACTGGTATAGCACGCTCTACCATTTCAAAAATTTCAAATAATAATACAGATAAAATAAGCTTACAAACCATTGATAAAATTTGTAATTATCTAGAGGTTAGCCCTTCAGAATTTTTTGATTTTTGGCCTTATGATGTAAAGGTACAGTGTGGTTTTATTAATTTTGATTCTCTAGCGGAAGTAAAAGAGAAATGGAAGGCAATACCAGACTTTAAAGAACCTGCTTTTCTATTAATTGAATTCACTAGAGGTAAAAATATAAAAAAAATTCTTGAGTATAGATTTAATTACATAGAGGAATATGAACCAGGTATTCCATTTAACAATGGATATTTAGATAGTATTGTTCTGGACAATTCACCGTCAGAAACGAGTATTTTTGATAACATGCCTGTTCAATTTCAAAATGAATTAGTCGAAGAAGTAAAAGAAAAATTATATGAAACTTTTGAAGTTCTGCCATTTTCACCAACGATAGAGAATTTGGATCTATTCACCCTCAGCGGTCTGTTCTAAACCCACGCGCCACAATGTCCAACAATCCTGAAGCGCGTGTTTTCTCTTTGTTCGCTCGGTGTTCGCTTGACACCTATCACTTCAATAACGCCAGTAACTACCTGTATTTTAGAAAGGATACTTTATTCATGGAAATCCAACAATACGATGAACTAACTTTTGAAAACATCAAACATATAGACGAAAATGGAGTAGAATTTTGGTATGCCAGGGAACTACAAACCATTCTAGAATATATGGAGTGGCGTAACTTTAACCAAGTTATAGACAAAGCAAAAATAGCCTGTGAAAACTCCGGAGAGCGCGTGGTTACCAATTTTGTTGACGTCAACAAAACTGTACAACTTAATTTTGGAACGCGAGAAATTGCAGATATTAAACTATCACGCTATGCCTGTTATTTAATTGTACAAAATGGCGATCCTAGAAAAGAAGTCATTGCACTAGGGCAATCATATTTTGCTATTAAAACTCGTCAGCAAGAATTACACGATGATTTTAATCGACTGACCGAAGATCAAAAACGAATAGCTATTCGTGATGAAATTAAACGCCACAACAAATCATTAGCTGAATCCGCTGGCAATGCTGGCGTTAAAAACTTTGGCCGATTTCACAACTCAGGATATCAGGGGTTATATGGTGGGTTGAATATGCAGGATATCCATAACCTCAAAGAACTAAATGAAGGTGAACATATTTTAGACTTTATGGGAAGTGCTGAATTAGCTGCTAACTTATTCCGTGCTACTCAGACCGATGAAGTTCTACGCCGGAAGAATATAAAAGGCGAGGAATTAGCGAATAGTACACATTTTAACGTAGGGCGAACCATTAGAAATACCATGAAAGAACTTGGGACAACCATGCCGGAGAATCTCCCTACTCCTCGTGAAAGTATACAAGAATTGAAAAATAAACAAAAAGAACTTGAAAAACAAGCTGATAATAACCAACTTTCATTATTTGATGATATGTAATAGCGGGCAATATAAGCCCTATATCCGTCTTATTCCCAACTCTGGTAATTTACCGCCTGACTCTTTAAACTCGAATACAGGGCAATCTGTGAAGCCCTAGCATGATATAAACCACAATCTAAAACCTTTTTAATAATAGCTTGCCTGCTGATGTATTTTAGAAAGGTTTATCATCATGAAAATAACTGAAGTTATAAAAAAAGACGGTAGTAAAGTCTATCGTGCTAATGTATATCTAGGAGTTGACCAGGTAACAGGAAAGAAAGTTAAAACTAAGGTAACGGGGAGAACACAAAAGGAAGTTAAGCAGAAAGCTACTCAAGAAAAAATTGCTTTTCAAAAAGCAGGATCTACTAGACAAAAAGCTAGTACCATAAAAGACTATCAAGAATTAGCCACTCTCTGGTGGGAAAGTTATAAAAATACGGTTAAGCCAAACACTCAAGGCAATGTTAGAAAGCTAATCGATAATCACATATTGCCTACTTTCGGGGAGTATAAGCTCGATAAGCTCACTACTCCACTTATTCAGTCAATTATCAATAAACTTGCAGATAAGGCTAATAGAGGGGAAAACGGGGCTTTTCTACACTATGACATGATACACGCTTTAAACAAACGTATCTTACAGTATGGCGTAACCATGCAAGCGATACCGTCCAATCCTGCTCGTGATGTTGTTTTACCTCGTAACACTCAGAAAGCAAAGCGAAAAAAAGTAAAACACTTTGATAATCCAGAATTAAAAAAGTTTCTTGGTTATCTCGATAATTTAGATAGCGATAGATATCGTTACTACTATGAGGCAACGCTCTATAAGTTCCTATTGGCTACTGGTTGTCGCATCAATGAAGCTTTAGCCCTTTCCTGGTCTGATATTGACTTAGACGGTGCCATTGTACACATCACCAAAACACTAAATCGGGATTTAGAAATCAATAGCCCAAAATCTAAGGCTAGTTATCGGGATATAGATATAGATCAAGCGACTGTTAGCATGCTGAAACAGTACAAACTACGCCAAACTAAAGAGGCCTGGAAGATAGGACAACGTGAAAGCGTGGTATTCTCGGATTTCATTCATGAATATCCTTGCAGTTCAAAACTTAAAAGAAGATTGCTAACACATTTTAAGCGTGCTGATGTTCCTAACATTGGCTTTCACGGATTCCGTCATACTCACGCTAGTTTATTGCTTAACTCTGGCATTCCTTACAAAGAACTTCAGCACCGTTTAGGTCATTCTACTTTATCCATGACTATGGACATTTATAGCCACCTCTCAAAAGAGAACGCAAAAAAAGCAGTCTCATTCTACGAAACTGCACTAAAAGCACTATAAGGGGAGCAAAAAGGGGAGCAAATTCCAAAATCAACTTTTCAAGACAAAGTAAAAAGCCAATAACAACGGTACTTTTGTAAGATTTTATTTGAAAAAAGCCGATTTTGTAGTATAATAGTACGGTGTCAAAAATCACTGCAACACGGATTAGATTAGGAAAGGATAAGAGATATGAAGCAGATCTTTCTCTCAACAACAACTGAATTTAAAGAGATCGATACGCTCCAGCCGGGCACTTGGATCAATCTCGTCAATCCTACTCAAAGCGAATCGATGGAAATCGCCTCGGCCTTTGATATTGATATCGCCGATCTCCGTGCACCGCTCGATGCGGAAGAGATGTCACGTATCACCATCGAAGATGAGTACACCTTGATTATCGTAGACGTCCCAATCACAGAGGAAAGAAATAACCAGACCTACTACGTGACTATTCCCTTGGGGATTATCATCACAGAAGAGGCTATCATCACTACCTGCTTGGAGTCTCTACCACTTCTTGATGTCTTTATCAATCGTAGACTTCGCAATTTCTATACCTTCATGCGGTCGCGCTTCATCTTCCAAATCCTCTACCGCAATGCGGAGATTTACCTAACTGCCCTCCGTTCAATCGAACGTAAGAGTGAGCAGATTGAGAGTCAACTTCACAAATCTACTCGAAACGAAGAATTGATTGAACTCATGGAGTTGGAGAAGACTATCGTCTACTTCAAAGCTTCACTTAAGACAAACGAGCGCGTGATTAAAAAATTGACCAGCGCAACTAGCAATATCAAGAAATACCTTGAAGATGAAGACTTACTGGAAGATACTTTGATTGAAACGCAACAGGCCATCGAGATGGCGGACATCTATGGAAACGTCCTTCACTCTATGACAGAGACCTTTGCTTCTATCATTTCAAACAACCAGAACAATATCATGAAAACCTTGGCACTTGTGACTATCGTTATGTCCATCCCGACCATGATTTTCTCAGCCTACGGAATGAACTTTAAGGATAATGAAATTCCTTTAAACGGAGAACCGCATGCTTTCTGGCTCATCGTCTTTATCGCCTTTGCTATGAGTGTTTCTCTCACTCTTTACCTCATCCATAAAAAATGGTTCTAACAGGAGTTATTATGTCACAGATTGATTTAAAAGAATTAACCAAGAAAAACCAAGAATTTATCCACATTGCAACCCAGCAATTTCTAAAGGATGGAAAAACTGACGCCGAAATCAAGGCTATCCTTGAAGAAGTCATTCCTCATATCCTTGAAGAACAACCAAAAGGTGTGACTGCTCGTTCAATCTACGGAGCACCAACTCACTGGGCTCATAGCTTTAGTGAAAAAGAGCAATACGAAAAAGAACATCCAAAGGAAAATGACGATCCAAAATTGATGATGATGGATTCAGCTCTTTTCATCACAGGATTGTTTGCAGTAGTCAGTGCCTTGATGAGTCTCTTTTCAAACCAACCAGTAGCCTACGGCTTGGTAACACTGATCTGCGTAGGAGCCTTTGGTGGAGTTGCCTTTTACCTTCTCTACCACTTTATCTATCGCTACTATAGTCCAGATGCTGACCGTAGCCAACGCCCACCATTCTGGAAGTCACTTTTGGTCATGCTAGCAACCATGTTTGCATGGGTCTTCATCCTCTTCTTGAGTAACTTCCTGCCACAGGCAATCAATATTAGCCTACCACCTCTTGTTTTATTGGTGATTGGAGGAGCTCTCCTTGCCCTACGTTTCTACCTCAAAAAACGTTTCAACATTAAGAGCGCAAGTGCAGGACCAGCTAGATATTAAGATAAACAAAAAAAGTAGTGTGTTTTGTAGACAGACTACTTTTTTTGTAGTTCCAAATCATTTATTGATTCGTCAAAATCATAAATAGACATTTTGTCTAAATTTACTTCAATGTAAAGTCTTCCCTTGGAATCCCGAGGTTTTATCCTTGAATCCAAGTTGTTTTTCTGTTATACTAATAAAATAATAAGGAGAAATATATATGACTAAACAGAGAATTAATCAAATTGTTGGTTCAATTGGTGCCTTTATTGGGATTATTGTATTTATAGCCTACATCCCCCAAATTTTTGCCAATTTACAAGGAAATAAAGCTCAACCTTTCCAACCTTTATCAGCAGCAGTCTCTTGCTTAATCTGGGTCATTTATGGATGGACAAAAGAGCCTAAAAAAGATTGGATTCTAATCATTCCAAACTCGGCTGGGGTTATCCTTGGCGGACTGACCTTCCTTACTGCTCTATAAGAATGCAACTACTATAAAAAGCAACCACATCGAGCGGTTGCTTTTTTGCTTACTTTCGTGATCTAAAAGCCTTTTTCTGATTCTAATTCTTGTTGTTTCTCCTCTTCTTTTGTGATACAATAGCATCAATTTATTTCTAGGAGGATGAGATATGGTTTCTACTATTGGTATTGTTAGTTTGTCTAGTGGCATTATCGGAGAAGACTTTGTCAAACACGAAGTGGACTTGGGGGTCCAACGTCTCAAGGATCTAGGACTCAATCCTATCTTTTTGCCCCATTCGTTAAAAGGCTTAGACTTTATCAAGGACCATCCTGAAGCACGTGCGGAGGATTTGAGGCAAGCCTTTTCTGATAATAGCATCGACATGATCCTATGCGCCATCGGTGGAGACGATACCTATCGTTTATTACCCTATCTTTTTGAAAATGACCAACTAGAAAAGGTTATCAAACAAAAGATTTTTCTTGGCTTCTCGGATACAACCATGAACCATCTCATGTTGCATAAACTAGGAATCAAGACTTTTTATGGGCAATCCTTTTTAGCAGACATTTGTGAATTAGACAAAGAAATGCTAACCTATAGCCTTCACTACTTTAAAGAATTGATTGAGACTGGAAAAATCTCAGAAATCCGCCCTAGCGACGTTTGGTATGAGGAACGGATTGACTTTAGTCCAAAGGCCCTGGGAACAGCTCGTATCAGTCATGTAAATACAGGTTTTGACTTATTGCAAGGAAATGCTCAGTTTGAGGGAGAAATTCTCGGTGGTTGCCTCGAATCTCTCTACGATATCTTTGACAACTCTCGATACGCAGACAGCACGGAGCTCTGCCAAAAATACAAACTTTTCCCTGACTTATCCGACTGGGAAGGAAAGATTCTATTGCTAGAAACAAGTGAAGAAAAACCTGAACCTGATGATTTCAAAAAAATGTTGCAGGCTTTAAAAGAAACTGGTATATTCGAGGTCATCAGTGGACTCTTGGTCGGAAAACCTATGGATGAAACTTTCTATGACGACTATAAAGAGGCACTATTGGATATCATTGACAGCAATATCCCGATTGTCTATAATCTAAATGTTGGTCATGCAACTCCAAGAGCTATCGTCCCCTTTGGAGTCCACGCCCATGTAGATGCAACGGAGCAAGTTATTCGCTTTGACTATAACAAAGAAAGCTGAGATAGAAATCTCAGCTTTTTTCAGTATCGTTACTAGCATTTTCATCACATACTACCGATAGCTAAAATAATAAAGGAGAGGCTATTGCCTAACATGTGAACAAGTAGGGGATAGTAGACATTCTCCTTTTCTTTCACATAAATAATAGAAAAGGCAAGGCCCCCACCTAGGTATCCGACTGCACCGACCCACTCTGATAAACTTACATTATGCATATGAGTCAGAGCAAAGACAATTCCTACCAGAAGAATGCTTAGCCAACTTGGCAGACTTTTCTGCAAGTGATGCAATAAGAGCTGACGGAAAAAGAGTTCTTCCACCAAAGGTCCAATGATGCAGGCGAAAACTGCTATCAGTAGTGGTTGCTCTTGAAAGGTAATTTGAATATTCGACTGGTTTAGACCTTGTCCGACCAGCCCGAAAAACTGCCTCAACAACTCTGATATAAATCCAAAGGCAACAGTCATCAGAATGAGAAAGAGCCATCCTGTTAAGACGCCAAAGAAGAATTTTCTTTTAGTTTTTCTAATCTCATTCCATTGTTGAATTAATCTATCCTTGAACAAGAAAGAGCCGTATAGTGCTAATACTACATAGACTAGATAATTTGCAATGGTAGATGGCATCAAGGAAGCCAACCATCTAACGCCATCAAACACAAAGAGAATTGTATATAGGAGCCCAAAAATCAGAACTCCCTTATATTTGGTAGACATCATTTAAGACCCTTCCATTCACAATCATTCTCATGGTCATCAACTAGCCCTGCAGCCTGCAGATAGGACAAGACAGCGACTGGTCCAGTGAACTTAAAACCACGTTTTTTGAGATCTTTGGATATCCCTTCAGACAAGACTGTTTTAGCAGGAGCCTGTCTGTAGTCAAGGACATCATTGACCATGGTCTTTCCATCTACAAAAGACCAGAGATAAGCATCAAACGACCCAAATTCCTCCTGGACTTGTAAAAAGGCTTGAGCATTAGCACGCGTCGCAAAAATCTTTGCACGATGGCGAATGATAGCTGGATTATCCATCAAAGCTTCCAATTCAGAATCGGTCATCTTTGCAACAGCTTGAACTTGATACCCATGAAAAGCTTCACGGAAAGCCTGCCGTTTATTGAGCACCGTTTCCCAAGAAAGACCTGCCTGATAAGTCTCCATACAGAGCAACTCAAAAAGCGCTCGGTCATCATGGAGGGCCTGGCCCCATTCCTCATCGTGGTAGGCTACATATAGAGGGTTGTTCATTTTAACCCAGCCACAGCGTTTGGACATAGAAATCTCCTATTTCACCAACATCTTAAGGGCAGACTTGATGTAGTTTTCAGCTGTATCAGAAGTTCCTTCAAAGAATTTCTTGATCTTCTTAAGTTCCGTTGCCTTGTAGCCCAAGGCCAACATGGCTTCCATGGCTTCTTCCAATTCTTGGTTGTCGTTGCTAGATGGAATAGCAGTCTTAGCAGGGAGGTCATCTCCTGCCACAACCACCTTGCCTTCCAAGTCCAGCACCATCTGCTGGGCTGTTTTCTTACCGATTTTAGGGAACTTGGTCAAGTAGGTGATGTTCTTGGTCTCGATAGCTTGAACAAGCCCTGCATTGTCATCAGCAGCGATAATAGCAAGAGCTGATACAGGACCAATGCCTGATACAGAAATCAAGCTGAGAAAGAGCTTCTTTTCGTCTTCTGAGCGAAATCCATAAAGTAGATGAGCATCTTCACGTACAACTTGATGCACATAGATTTGCGCTTCTTGGTTGACTTGCCCTGAGTAGGCATAAGGGTTGGCTACATGCAGAATGTAGCCGATACTGTTAGCTTCTAGGACGATGTATTTAGCAGTAATTTTGGTAATAACACCCTTTAGATATTCGTACATAATTTTCCCTTCAATTTATACTCAATGAAAATCAAAGAGTAAACTAGGAAGCTAACCGTAGGCATAACTTGAGTTATGCAAGGTATGGCTGACGCAGTTTATATTTGATTTTTGAAGAGTATTAGTATTTTCCTAGCTCTCGGAGGCTAGTATGATTTTCCTGAATACGACGGAACATCTTTTCCATGTCTGACTTGGTAAAGTGCACCAAAACAGGACGTCCGTGCGGACAATTGTATGGGTTGTCACATTGAGAGAGCTGATAGAGGAGCTGTCTAGCTGAGTGGTCATCGATACGGTGGTTGGCCTTGATAGACCGCTTGCAGGACATCATGATGGCCAGCTCTGCTCGGTATTTCTTGATCGAAACTTCCTTGGTCAAAAGGAGCATATCACACATCTCATAGATACCAGACTCGATTTCCTCCTCTGCCATCCAAATCGGATGTTCCCGAAGGATGAATTGATTCTCACCATATTCTGCTAGAAAGACTCCCACTTCCTCTAAAAGAGGCATTCTTTCCTTGAGACGAAGGGCATCGTCTGCTGGGAATTCAAAGATGTAAGGTACTAGGAGTTGCTGCTGGCTCTGGTCAACATTGCCAATGCTTTCACGGTACTCTTCATACTTAACCCGCTCCTGGGCCGCATGCTGGTCTATGATGTAGAGCCCATCTCGACCTTGGGCAAAGAGGTAGGTGCCGTGCATCTGCCCGAAAAATTCCAACTCTGGGAAACTAGAAGACTCTTCTCGTTCCAGCTTGTCATAAGCCTTATCCAAACTAGCCATATCTAACTCTGGATGATCTAGTTGGTCGTAGCTGACAGGCTTTCTCTCTGCAAAATGCAGTTTGGCTGACTTGGTCATCTGATCCAAGGTTTCCTTGGCGAAGAGGTTCAAATCCTGTTTCTCTCCAGTCAAGTCTACTTGACTGTCTGAAACCTCAGCTGGAATAGAGCTTGTTGCTTCCGTTTGCTCGTAGTAGAGATTGTTTTCTTTAAGTGGGAGAATTGTTTGCTCTACTTTTTCACGATTACGAACAGTAGATTTGGCAAGATTTTCCAGAGCATCTGGAATCAAGGTCTGTTCCTTGAGACTCTTTGCGATAGCTTCTGAAACTAGCGCCATCAGCTCTCTTTCCTTGGAAATTCGCACTTCTTGCTTAGTTGGATGCACATTGACATCCGCCAGATAAGGATCGATATGGATGTGAATAACGGCTAGTGGAAAACGTCCCACCATGAGCTTGCTGCCGTAACCATCTAAAATAGCTCGATTGAGTAGGAAGTTTTTGATATAACGGCCATTGATAAAGAGGCTGATATAGTTGCGATTAGCCCGTGTCAATTCCGGCAATGAGACAAAACCAGAAATTTCAAAGTCTAGGTCAGAATTCTCAATTTCAACCATTTTTTTGGCACTGGCTAAACCATAAATACCAGCAATGGCCTGACGCAGTTGACCCGTACCAGCTGTCCGTGTCATTTCCTTGCCATCACTAATCAGGCTAAAGGAAATCTCCGGATGGGCCAAGCCTAGACGGTTAACGATATCGATGATATGAGATAACTCTGCCTGCTGGCTCTTCATATACTTGAGACGAGCTGGTGTGTTGAAAAAGAGATCCTCCACACAAACCTTGGTCCCAACAGG
This sequence comes from Streptococcus sp. 27098_8_69, assembly GCF_041432445.1. Taxonomy (NCBI): domain Bacteria; kingdom Bacillati; phylum Bacillota; class Bacilli; order Lactobacillales; family Streptococcaceae; genus Streptococcus; species Streptococcus sp. 27098_8_69. Next base: position 32,016 of record NZ_JAPVZO010000009.1, read on the forward strand.
ACTGGTCGCAGGCACAACTTCTTCTACTTCTCCCCCACGAGCCACTAGCTTGGTCCCGTGACTTGCTCCATCCACTGCTGTCAAAAGAGTCAGAACACTGACAGAAGCGATAGAGGGCAGGGCTTCACCACGAAAACCGAGGGTCCGAATCCGAAAAAGATCAGCTTGATTCTTAATCTTGCTAGTCGCATGACGGCGGAGGGCCAACTCTACTTCATCGTGTGCAATCCCGTGACCATTATCGGTAATTTGGATTTTCTTAAGACCAGCTTCTTCGATCTCAACGATAATCTGGCTAGAACCAGCATCGATAGCATTTTCAACCAACTCTTTAACTACGCTGGCAGGACGTTCGATCACTTCTCCTGCCGCAATCTGGTTGGCCAAAACCTCTGGCAATTCAATAATATGAGACATCTTTCAGCCCCTTTCTTAACTGTTTTTATCTATTTCTCTGAAAATAATACTCTTCAAAAATCAAATTCAAACCACGTCAGTCTCGCCTTGCCGTACTCGAGTACAGCCTTCGGCTATCTTCCTAGTTTGCTCTTTGATTTTCATTGAGTATAAGCTAGTGCTATTATACCATATTTCACTCGTTTCCAAAAAAGTCCAAGAAGCAACTTTCTTCCCGATTTTACTAGGTTATTTGCCAAGTTTGTGGTAAAATAGGTAGAAACAATATTTTAAAAAGGAGAAAAGACACATGCACATTTTTGATGAGCTAAAAGAGCGTGGTTTGATTTTTCAAACGACTGATGAAGAAGCTTTGCGTAAAGCCCTAGAAGAAGGTCAAGTTTCTTATTATACTGGCTACGATCCAACTGCTGACAGCCTTCACCTAGGCCACCTTGTCGCTATCTTGACAAGTCGTCGTTTGCAGCTAGCAGGTCACAAACCTTATGCGCTCGTTGGCGGTGCTACAGGTCTCATCGGAGATCCGTCCTTCAAAGATGCTGAACGTAGTCTCCAAACAAAAGACACAGTAGATGGCTGGGTCAAGTCTATCCAAGGACAACTTTCTCGCTTTCTTGATTTTGAAAATGGTGAAAATAAAGCTGTCATGGTCAACAACTACGACTGGTTTGGCAGCATCAGCTTCATTGACTTCCTCCGTGATATCGGAAAATACTTCACTGTCAACTACATGATGAGCAAGGAGTCTGTGAAGAAACGTATTGAAACTGGGATTTCTTACACTGAGTTTGCCTACCAAATCATGCAAGGGTATGACTTCTTTGTCCTTAACCAAGAGCACAATGTAACCCTCCAAATCGGTGGTTCTGACCAATGGGGAAATATGACTGCTGGTACAGAGTTGCTTCGTCGTAAGGCTGATAAGACTGGTCACGTAATCACTGTTCCACTCATCACAGACGCAACTGGTAAGAAATTTGGTAAATCAGAAGGAAACGCAGTCTGGCTCAATCCTGAAAAGACTTCCCCATATGAAATGTACCAATTCTGGATGAACGTTATGGACGCAGACGCTGTTCGCTTCTTGAAAATCTTTACTTTCTTGTCACTTGATGAGATTGAAGAAATCCGTAAACAATTTGAAGCAGCGCCACACGAACGCTTGGCTCAAAAAATTCTCGCTCGTGAAGTCGTGACTCTTGTTCACGGAGAAGAAGCTTACAAAGAAGCCCTCAACATCACTGAACAACTCTTTGCAGGAAACATCAAAAACCTTTCTGTTAAAGAACTCAAACAAGGACTTCGTGGAGTGCCAAACTACCAAGTTCAAGCAGATGAAAACCACAATATCGTGGAACTGCTCGTCTCATCTGGTGTAGTTAACTCAAAACGCCAAGCCCGTGAAGACGTCCAAAACGGAGCTATCTACGTCAACGGCGACCGCATCCAAGACCTTGACTATGTCTTGAGTGACGCAGATAAGTTAGAGAACGAACTGACCGTTATCCGCCGTGGGAAGAAAAAATATTTTGTATTGACTTACTAAACTGTTCAACATTTACCTATAAACAAAGGAGTTACCCTCGAGAAAGGTAACTCCTTTTTGCTGTTAATAACTTTCATCTATCTAGCCTTAATAGACAGGCTACGCAGTACAATGCGCAAGGTTGTTAGATTATGTAAGATAGAGAGATTTGAAGGACTGAGCCAATTAAACAAGCCAAAGCCAATCAAACTACTATTTACGACAACGGTATCTTGAATATTCTTCTTGATGAGTGTTTGCAAAGATGATGATAGCGAATCCAACTCTTGGAAGAAATCCAAGCGATTATCTAGCAATAAGATATCACTCATCTGCTTAGAAATATCTGCACTCTCATTCATCACCACACCGATATCTGATAGGGTTAGAGCCGCTGAGTCATTCAAGCCATCTCCAACCATCAAAATAGTGTGACCTGCTTTCTGCAGTTCCTCTACTAACTCAAATTTTCCATCAGGTTTCAAGTCTGTATAGACCTGATCAAAGGGCAAATCTTTGACTAATTCCTCTGTTCTAACCAAGGTGTCCCCTGTTGCCAGAATCAATTTTTTCCCTTGTGCCTTAAGTTTCTCCAAGGCTGCTTTTGCTTCTTTTCTCAAAGGAGTATGAATGCAGAACATTCCAATCAATTCATTCTGATAAGCCAAGAATAAGAGATTGTAGTGACTCTTGTACTCTTCAATTAAAGCATTTTGTTCTGAACTGATATGAATCTGCTCATCCTGCATCAAGACATAATTCCCAATAAGAACTGGTTGCCCATCTATATGAGATTTGATCCCCTTGCTTGCAATATATTGGAGTTTCCCATGCATTTCCTCATGTTCAATCCCCTCTATCTCAGCTTGCTTGACGATGGCATTAGCAATAGGATGATAAATGTGTTCCTCAAGACAGGCACTGATTCTGAGAATATCTTCCTCACTATAGTCCCCAAAAGGTAACACCTTTTCAACTATAGGATAACTAGTTGTGATTGTTCCCGTCTTATCAAACAAGAAAGTATCAACTTCCAGGTATTTCTCCAGAACATCTCCATCCTTAATCACCATTTCACGATTCAACCCCTCCTTGATAGCTGTCAAATAAGCTACAGGAGTAGAGATTTTCAAAGCGCAGGAGAAATCGACCAATAGGAAAGAAATAGCCTTAGAAAAAGAACCTGTCAATAGGTAAGTCAGCCCAGCCCCCAAGAAATTATATTTGACGACCTTATCCGCCATCTTGATGAAATAGCGTTGTTTCGTTTTCTTGTTTTCTTCAGATTTCTTCATCAACTCAATCAGTTGTAAAATCCGGCTGTTCATCTGATTATCGGTTACACGAATGCGTAACTCTCCAGTTTCTAATACTGTATTTGCACAAACTAAATCAGACTCTCTTTTTTCAACTGGAAAACTCTCTCCCGTCAAGGAACTTTCGTTGACCATACCTAAACCTGAAACTACTTGTCCATCAAACAGAATTTCATTTCCTTGAGATAGGACCAAGACATCTCCTATTTGAACATCGGAACTCTTGATACTAACAACCGTATCGCCCTGTACTAAGAATACATCGCTCTCTTTTGCAAGAAGGCTTTGTTCTAAATCTGTTGCAGTTTTTTTCAAGGACCACTGATCTAAATGATTCCCCAAATCAAGCATAAACATGATATTGCTAGCTGTCTTGGATTGGTTCATAAACAAGGACAATAAAATCGCCGAACAGTCCAAGACCTCCATCGTTAGTTCCTTACGCGCTAGTGTTTGATAGGCTTCTCTAATATAGCCAAAAGCCTGATAACAAGTCCATATATAGCGAATAGGATACGGCACAAAACTACGAAAAAGTATACGCTTAATCGCTGCACCTGAAACAATAGAATAAGCACTCTCTTCTCTACGAATGGGAAGAGTCATCAACTCAGAAACTTTCCCTTTATCAATTCTTTTTAAAAAGGCTTCTGCATTATCTAATACAGAAAAGCCTTCTTTTATACGTAGAGTAAAGTGCTGTTGATCCATGTAAAACTGGATAGACTCAATCCCCTTTTCATCTCTCGCCAAGGAACGAAGATAGTCTTGAATATCCAAGGTGAGTGAAAAAGAAGATGATAGTCGGATATGTTGGTATCCTCTATGTAGCACTTTAAAAGACATATTATTCTCCTATAAGGCTATCTAATTGCTCTTCTTTTTTCTCTTGCTCGTACAAATATTTGGCATCTTGCAAGACATCGTCTCCATGTTGTTTCACAACAGAAACAGATGCATCTAGCCCGTCTTTCAACTTGTAAGCCTTAGCCAAAGCTTTAGAATAACCTTTTTTAGCTTCCTTACTTGCTAAGATTTTCAAGCCAAGGGTACCAAATGCGACACCACCCAAAAAGAGTGATGATTTTTTCGCAACTTTTGCAACGGTTAATACTTCTTTTAACATACTTATTTCCTCCTTATCATTATTATATAGAAATTTAGATATAAAAGCAATTTTATTCTATAAATTGGAGAATTAGTTTTATTTCTACTGAATCTCCCATCTACTTATTCCTAAAGTTGCTTTCATTTGCCTCTTTTGATACACTTAAACTATGAATACAAACCTCAAACCAAAACTCCAGCGTTTTGCTTCTGCGACTGCCTTTTCCTGCCCTATCTGCCAAAAAAAACTCACCTTGGTAGAAACTAGTCTCAAGTGTGATAATCGCCATTCTTTTGACCTTGCAAAATTCGGCTATGTCAATCTGGCACCTCAGATCAAGCAATCCACCAACTACGACAAAGAAAACTTTCAAAATCGCCAGCAAATCCTAGAAGCTGGCTTTTATCAGGCTATCTTAGAAGACATCTCGGACTTACTAGCAACCAAACCATCCGCAAAAACAGTCTTAGATATCGGCTGTGGCGAAGGCTTCTACTCTCGCAAACTCCAAGAAGTGCACCCTGAAAAAACCTTTTATGCCTTTGACATTTCAAAAGACTCAGTCCAAATCGCTGCCAAGAGTGAACCCAACTGGGCAGTCAACTGGTTTGTTGGCGACTTGGCTCGCCTTCCTATAAAAGACGCCAGCATGGATATCTTGCTTGATATCTTCTCACCTGCCAACTACGGAGAATTCCGACGAGTCTTATCAAAGGACGGCATCTTAATCAAGGTCATTCCTACTGAGAACCACCTCAAGGAAATCCGTCAGATGGTACAGGATCAGCTGACAAAGAAGGATTATTCAAACCAAGATATCAAAGAACACTTCCAAGAACACTTCAGCATCCAATCTAGTCAGATTGTTTCCTTGACCAAGTCTATCACAGCAGAGCAACGCCAAGCCCTGCTCAGCATGACCCCCCTCCTCTTTCACGTTGACCAGAGCAAGATTGACTGGAGTCAGTTGACAGAAATTACTATCGAAGCAGAGATTCTGGTCGGAAAAGCACTATAAATAAATTTTTGAGATACTACAAAGCCCACACCTCTTCTTGAGATGCGGGTTTAAAACACGATTTTATACTGTCTTTCCGAACAGTATAAAACATTTTGACCTCTCCATTTATTTTCGATTTGAAATGACAAATTTATCAATAAATAGCAAGTGATATAAGGCAAGTGATGCCCCATAACAACATCCATGAAAAGAGATTTCTTGATGAGTCAGTGGAAAGGAAGTGCTATTGCCCATATAAAGGCATGACCAAATTAGCAAAAGAATCCAAAATAAATCCGTCCATTTATATTTTGAAAAATATTTTTTCCACATAAGAACATCCTCCTTCTTTACTACAATACTATTATAATACTGTTTGTAAACGAATACAAGAAATTTGAGGTAACAGCTAAGAAGAATCTTAGGCTTAAAGGTAGTACAACCAACCTTCTTAGTGTCCTCTAGGTCTGATTTTTAAGTCTAGAAATTATTGACAAATTATTTTTTCTTTTGAGATCAGTCAACCTCAAATCCATAACATTTAAAAAAAGCGAATTTCAATTGAAACTCGCTTTTTTGCTAGATATGTAATAACTATAAAATTTCGTATCTTATACTCAATGAAAATCAAAGAGCAAACTAGGAAACTAGCCGCAGGCTGTACTTGAGTACGGCAAGGCGACGTTGACGCGGTTTGAAGAGATTTTCGAAGAGTATTAGTCCAAGTGCCAGATATCTTCGTTATACTGAGCGATTGTACGGTCAGATGAGAAGAATCCTGCTTTAGAAATGTTAACGATGACTTTATCCAACCATGCGTCACGGTTTTCATAGTCAGCAAGCATTTGCTCTTTCACTTTGATGTAGTCTTCCAAGTCAAGAAGAGTCATGAACCAGTCTTTGTTAATTAATTCGTTATAAAGACGTTCCAAGCGTTCAATCTTACCAACTGCAAGAACAGCGTCGCTCACGATAAAGTCAACCAATGGTTTGATAGCTTCACGTGCGTAGAATTCGCTTGATTTGTAACCTGATTTCGCGTATAGGTCGATAACAGTTTCTGAATCTTCACCGAAGATGTAGATGTTTTCATCGCCAACCAACTCAGCGATTTCCACGTTAGCCCCGTCCATAGTACCAAGAGTCAAAGCTCCATTCAACATGAATTTCATGTTACCAGTACCTGAAGCTTCTTTAGAAGCAAGTGAGATTTGTTCTGAGATATCACATGCTGGGATCAAGAAGCTTGCTGCAGTAACGTTGTAGTTTTCAACCATAACAACTTGCAAGTGTGGAGCTACTGCTGGATCGTTAGCAATTACTTCTGACAAGCAAAGAATCAAGTGGATGATGTCTTGAGCGATTGTGTAGGCAGGGGCTGCTTTACCACCAAAGAATACTGTGATTGGACGAGCAGGGATGTTACCAGCCTTGATGTCAAGATATTTGTGGATCACATACAAGGCATTCATTTGTTGACGTTTGTACTCGTGAAGACGTTTGATCTGGATATCAAAGATAGAGTTCGTATTGATTTCCACACCTTGGTGCTCTTTCAAGTGACGAGCCAATTTACGTTTGTTGTGAGCTTTGATGCTTTCCAATTTTTCTTTGACAGCAGCCTTGTCTTCGTATGAAAGAAGGTCTTCCAATTTAGAAGCTTCATGGTGCCATTCGCGTCCAAGAATCTCATCCAAGTAGTGAGACAAGCTTGGGTTAGCATGCATAAGCCAACGACGGAAGGTGATACCGTTTGTTTTGTTGTTGAATTTTTCTGGGTAAAGATCGTAGAAAGCTTTCAACTCAGAGTTCTTCAAAATTTCTGTGTGAAGAGCGGCAACCCCGTTTACGCTGTATCCATAGTGGATATCCATGTGGGCCATGTGTACACGATCGTTTTCATCAATGATTTGAACAGCTGGATCTTTGTATTCAGCACGAACACGGCGGTCCAATTCTTTGATGATTGGTACCAAGTGAGGAACCACTTCTTCCAAGAATTCAAGAGGCCATTTTTCAAGGGCTTCAGCAAGGATTGTGTGGTTTGTGTAAGCAGTCATGCTACGAACGATAGAGATTGCTTCATCAAGTTCGATACCACGTTCAGTCAAAAGACGGATCAATTCAGGGATCACCATTGATGGGTGAGTATCGTTGATTTGTACAACTGCGTAGTCAGCAAGGTCATGCAAGTTGCTTCCTTTTTCGATTGCTTCATCGATGATCAATTGTGCACCGTTTGAAACCATGAAGTATTGTTGGAAGATACGGAGCAATTCACCTTGTTTGTCGCTATCGTCTGGGTAAAGGAAAAGAGTCAAGTTGTGAGCGATATCTGTCTTGTCAAAGTTAATGCCATCTTCAATGATAGATGAATCAACTGAATCCAAGTCAAACAAACGCAAGCGGTTTTTCGTAGCTGTTTTGTAACCAGGTACATCGATATCGTAAAGAGTAGATGTCAATGTAAAGTGTGCAAATGGCACTTGGTAGCTACGACTTGAGCGAACCAACCAGTTTTGGGCAGTCAACCAAGCGTTAGGAATTGTTTCTTGTTGGTTGTTTTTAAGAACTTGTTGGAAAAGACCAAAGTGGTAGTTCAAACCAACACCGTCACCGTTCAATCCAAGTGTAGCGATTGAGTCAATAAAGCAGGCTGCCAAGCGTCCCAAACCACCATTACCAAGTGATGGTTCCAATTCTACTTCTTCGATTTCGATCAACTCTTTACCTGCGTCAGCAAGTTCTTTTTTAACTTCGTCATAAAGACCAAGGTTAATCAAGTTGTTTGACAAGAGTTTACCAATCAAGAACTCAGCTGAGATATAGTAAACTTTTTTCTTACCAGTGTTCACTGGTTTTTGGCTGCTTGCTAGTTTGCTGTAGTTAAGAAGAGCAAGGTAAAGCTCCTCATTGCTACATTCTGCGATAGATTTATTGTAACGATTTTGTACAAATTCTTTTAATGGTAACATTTTTGTGTCTCCTGATAATGTCTTATTTCTTTAATTCTACCAAATTTTCATTAATTCGGCGATAAATTGTAGTCAAGTCAAGCAAAGTTTCTTCGACAGCAGGAGTCAATTGTTCCTCTGTCATACGCCATGACCAGTTTCCACCAAGAGTAGATGGGAAGTTCATACGAGCTGAACCATCCAACTCTAGCAAATCTTGCATAGTTGCAATCGTCATGAAACTTACTGATGCGAAGGCTGTACGAAGCATAGCATGCACCACTGTTTCGTACTCTTTACGGTTTGTGTAGCGTGCCATGTACTCACGAGTTGGATCATCAATCTCATCACGGTACCAACCAAGAACAGTGTTGTTATCATGTGTTCCTGTGTACATAACAGAGTTAGCTGTTGCCAAGTGTGGGCTGTCGATACTTTCGTCTTCTGGATTGAAGGCAAATTGAAGGACCTTCATTCCTGGGAATCCAGTACGCTCGCGAAGTTCGATAACTTCATCAGTCATGAATCCAAGGTCTTCTGCGATGATGTTCAAGTCACCAAGTTCTTCTTTAACCGCTGCAAAGAGTTTGTAGTCAGGCCCTTTCACCCATTTACCAGGTGCTGCTGTTTCAGAACCCGCAGGGATTTCCCAGTAAGACTCAAATCCACGGAAATGATCGATACGCACGATGTCGTAAATCTTAAAGCTTTCACGCAAGCGTTCGATCCACCATTTGTAGCCATCTTTATCCATTGCTTCCCAGTCATAGATTGGGTTCCCCCAAAGCTGACCAGTCGCAGAAAACTCATCTGGTGGGCATCCTGCGATGCAAGTTGCTTTCCCGTTTTCATCTGTTTTAAAGAGGTGTGGATTTGCCCACATATCGCTTGAATCTTCAGCAACATAGATTGGCATATCCCCCACAATTTCGATGTGGTTTTCGTTAGCGTATGCTTTCAATTTCAACCATTGTTGGAAGAAGAGATATTGAGTTACGCGGTGGTAAACAAGTTTGTCTGCCAATTGTTCACGGTAGCTTTCAAGTGCTGAAGCTTTACGCGCGCGAATATCTGCATCTGGCCACTCTGTCCAAGCAAGGTTGTCAAAATGCTCTTTAATAGCCATATACTCTGCAAAGAGTTCAAGCCATGATTGGTTGTCTTGAGCAAATTTCTCAAAATCTTTAACATCTCCGACTTCAAAAAAGCGTTTCACCGCTTTTTCTAAAAGAGGACGACGTGCATAGTAGATTTTAGCATAGTCAACTTCAGACGCATCGCTACCAAAATCAACTCCTTCAAGATCACTTGCTTGCAACAAACCTTGTTCCACCAAGATATCCAAATCGATGAAATGAGTGTTTCCAGCAAAGGCTGAGAAAGATTGATAAGGAGAATCTCCGTAGCTGGTTGTTCCTAAAGGAAGAATTTGCCAGTAACGTTGTTTGGTACGAACCAAGAAGTCAACGAAATCATAGGCGCTTTGACCAAATGATCCGATTCCGTAAGCTCCTGGAAGTGATGAGATGTGCATCAACACACCACTTTGACGTTTTTTCATAATAGCACCTCAAGTGTTTGTAGTTAAATATTTCATTTTTACAAGCGCAAACGTTTGCGCTAACTAAAGTATAACCCATTTCTAAAATAAATGCAAGCGTTTCAACAAAAAACTTTTCAATTTATTTACTTTATAGCTTTTTTAAAAAACTATATTCTTATTTTTTCACCTCTACAAAAACATCTACAAACTATGCAAACGTTTCCCTTAAATTATTCTTGAATTGAAATTTATATGATTTCATCCTTTCCTTCCTATTATATAACCAATTTTAGAGATTAACCAGTTACAAGCTTTTTAAATTTTTTTCAAAAAAACGCTTGCAACCGTTTTCTGTTTGTGCTATACTAAGTTCATAAGAGAAAACGTTTGCGTTTCCTTGAAATCAAAATTTGTTATTCTTTAGGAGGAATACACTATGTCAACTAAATTCATGAAGAGCGCAGCTGTACTTGGTACTGCTACTCTTGCTAGCTTACTTTTAGTAGCTTGTGGAAGCAAAACTGCTGATAAAACTGCTGACTCTGGTTCATCAGAAGCGAAAGAAATCACTTTCTACGTTGAAGATCAATATAAAGCTTTTGCAGAATCAGCTGCCAAAGCTTACGAAAAAGAAGCTGGTGTAAAAGTTACTATTAAAACAGGGGACCAATTAGGTGGACTTGACAATCTTTCACTTGATAACCAATCAGGTAAAGCTGCTGACGTCATGATGGCACCATACGACCGTGTAGGTAGCCTTGGTACTGACGGACAACTTTCAGAAGTTACTTTGAGTGACGGTGCTAAAACAGACGATACTACTAAATCTCTTGTAACTGTTGGTGGTAAAGTTTATGGGGCTCCAGCCGTTATCGAGTCACTTGTTATGTACTATAACAAAGACTTAGTGAAAGAAGCTCCTAAGACATTTGCTGACTTGGAAGAACTTGCTAAAGATAGCAAATATGCCTTCGCTGGTGAAGACGGAAAAACTACTGCTTTCCTAGCTGACTGGACTAACTTCTACTACGCATATGGACTTCTTGCTGGTAATGGTGCCTACGTGTTTGGACAAAACGGTAAAGACCCTAAAGATATTGGTCTTGCTAACGATGGTGCTATTGCAGGTATCAACTACGCTAAAACTTGGTATGACAAATGGCCTAAAGGTATGCAAGATACTGAAGGTGCTGGAAACTTGATCCAAACTCAATTCCAAGAAGGTAAAACAGCTGCTATCATTGATGGACCTTGGAAAGCTCAAGCATTCAAAGATGCTAAAGTAAACTACGGTGTTGCAACTATCCCAACTCTTCCAAACGGTAAAAACTACGCAGCCTTTGGTGGTGGTAAAGCTTGGATCATCCCATCAAGCACTAAAAATCTTGAAGGAGCTCAAAAATTCGTAGACTTCCTTGTTTCAACTGACCAACAAAAAGCATTCTACGATGCAACAAACGAAATCCCAGCTAACACTGAAGCTCGTACTTACGCTGAAGGTAAAAACGATGAGTTGACTACTGCTGTTATCAAACAGTTCAAGAACGCTCAACCAATGCCAAACATCTCTCAAATGTCAACAGTTTGGGACCCAGCTAAAACAATGCTCTTTGACGCTGTAAGCGGTAAGAAAGATGCTAAAACAGCTGCAAATGATGCTGTAACATTGATCAAAGAAACAATCCAACAAAAATTTGGTAACTAATTGATTGATTCAAGGGGGATTTAAAACTTATCCCCCTTGATTTTTAGATATTAACAGAACTCAGCTTGACGTTCACATCTTATGAAAGGAGTACTCATGGAACAACAACCAAGAAAAGCAGCCTTGCTTTCATTGATTCCTGGGTTGGGGCAAATCTATAACAAACAAAAAGCCAAAGGTTTTATCTTCCTTGCTGTAACATTAGCTTTTGTCCTCTATTTTATAGTACTTGCAGCACCTGAATTGAGCAACTTGATCACACTCGGTGAAAAACCTGGCCGTGACAACTCTCTCTTTATGTTGATTCGTGGTGCATTTCACTCTATTTTTGTAATTGTTTATCTAGCATTTTATATTCTCAATATTAAAGATGCTCATACCATTGCAAAACGTATCAATAATGGCATTCCTGTCCCATTGACACTTAAGGATATGATTAAAGGTATCTATGAAAATGGATTCCCATACTTGCTCATTATCCCATCTTACGTTGCCATGACATTTGCCATCATCTTCCCAGTTATTGTAACCTTGATGATCGCCTTTACTAACTATGATTTCCAACATTTACCACCTAATAAATTGTTGGACTGGGTTGGATTGACCAACTTCACAAATATCTGGAGCTTGAGTACCTTCCGTTCAGCCTTCGGTTCTGTTCTTTCTTGGACTATTATCTGGGCTTTGTCTGCATCTACTTTGCAAATTGTACTCGGTATCTTTACAGCTATTATTGCTAACCAACCATTCATCAAAGGAAAACGTATCTTTGGTGTTATCTTCCTTCTACCTTGGGCTGTCCCAGCCTTCATCACTATCTTGACATTCTCAAACATGTTCAACGATAGTGTCGGAGCTATCAACACTCAAGTTTTGCCACTTTTTGCTAAGGTTCTTCCTTTCTTAGATGGCGTTCTTATCCCTTGGAAGACAAATCCAACTTGGACTAAGGTTGCCTTGATTATGATGCAAGGTTGGCTTGGATTCCCTTATATCTATGTCCTAACTCTCGGTATCCTACAGTCTATTCCAAATGACTTGTATGAAGCAGCTTATATCGACGGTGCAAACGCTTGGCAAAAATTCCGTAGCATCACTTTCCCAATGATTTTGGCTGTTGCGGCGCCTACTTTGATTAGCCAATACACCTTCAACTTCAACAACTTCTCTATCATGTACCTCTTCAATGGCGGTGGTCCTGGTAGTGTCGGTGGTGGAGCTGGTTCAACCGATATCTTGATCTCATGGATTTACCGTTTGACAACCGGTACAGCTCCACAATACTCTATGGCAGCTGCCGTTACCTTGATTATTTCAATCATCGTCATCTCTATTTCTATGATTGCCTTCAAGAAACTACACGCATTTGATATGGAGGACGTCTAAGATGAATAACTCAATCAAACTAAAACGTAGACTGACTCAAACCCTCACTTACCTCTACTTGATCGGACTTTCAATCGTCATTATCTATCCTCTTTTAATCACGATTATGTCTGCCTTCAAGGCTGGTAACGTTGTGGCCTTTAAACTCGACAGCAATGTCAACTTTAGTCTTGATAACTTCAAAGGGCTCTTTACAGAAACCTTATACGGTACATGGTACCTTAATACTTTGATCATCGCTTTGATCACTATGGTCGTTCAGACAAGTATTATCGTGCTTGCTGGTTATGCTTACAGCCGTTACAACTTCTTGGCTCGTAAACAAAGTTTGGTCTTCTTCTTGATTATCCAAATGGTGCCAACAATGGCTGCTTTGACTGCCTTCTTCGTTATGGCCCTCATGTTAAATGCCCTTAACCATAGCTGGTTCCTCATCTTCCTATATGTCGGTGGTGGTATCCCTATGAACGCTTGGTTGATGAAAGGTTACTTTGACACCGTGCCAATGTCTCTCGATGAATCTGCAAAACTGGATGGTGCAGGACACTTCCGCCGCTTCTGGCAAATCGTTCTCCCTCTTGTTCGCCCAATGGTTGCGGTACAAGCACTCTGGGCCTTCATGGGACCTTTCGGAGACTACATCCTCTCTAGTTTCTTGCTTCGTGAGAAAGAATACTTTACAGTTGCCGTTGGTCTCCAAACCTTCGTCAACAATGCGAAGAACTTGAAGATTGCCTACTTCTCAGCAGGTGCTATCCTCATCGCTCTTCCAATCTGTACACTCTTCTTCTTCTTACAAAAGAACTTCGTTTCAGGACTTACAAGCGGTGGCGACAAGGGGTAATATACCCCCGCCACCCTTTTTCATTGTTAAACTTGTACTTAGATAGTCTAGTGAAAAACAAGAGCTTATTGAAAATCCCCCTCATGGTTAGTTGACAATTTTTATTAAAAATCTACTTTTAACAAGGATGCGTCTCCCCTGCTTGAAATAAAACACATTTCTCTATATAATACTCATATAGAAAAATGCCTATAGAAAGAGATTTATGTTACCATATCCATTTTCTTATTTTAATAGTGTATGGGGATTTCGTAAGCCCCTCTCTCATCGTTTTGGTCTAAACTGGTTTCAACTGATTTTTACCAGTATTTTCTTGATTAGTTTGTCTATGGTGCCTATTGCCATCCAAAACAGCTCTCAGGACACCTATCCTTTAGAAACCTTCATCGATGATGTCTACGCTCCTCTGACGGACGATGTCGTACAAGATTTAGCTGCGAATACTCAGATTAATAATGGGAAGCTGAGCTACACTGGTTCAACCCCTCATCAAGCTTCTGTTCAAATCGGAGACGCTTCTAGTTCAGACTTTCCTGAGGAATTACTTCTTAACTTTGAACCTGAGCAGCTCGTCATCAGTAAGCAAGGAAAAGAATTGACTAGCATTCGCTATCATGCGATCACGACTGAGAGTTTCCAAAGTAAGGAAAGCTTAACACAAGACATTTCTAAAGACTGGTATCAACAGAATCGTGTCTATGTTAGTCTCTTTCTTGTATTAGGTTCTAGCTTCCTCTTCGGACTTAATTTTTTCATCGTTGCTCTAGGTTCTAGCCTCTTGCTCTACTTTACGAAAAAATCACGTCTCTTTTCATTTAAAACCTATAAAGAGTGCTATCATTTCATTTTGAACTGTTTAGGATTACCAACCTTACTTGCCATGATTCTCGGTCTCCTAGGCCAAAATATGGCAACTTTAATTACTGTTCAAAACATTTTATTTGTTCTATACCTGGTCACTATCTTTTACAAAACGCATTTCCGTGATCCAGACTACCATAAGTAGGAGATTATTATGCCTGTTACGATTAAAGACGTGGCCAAGGCTGCAGGGGTCTCACCCTCAACCGTAACCCGTGTTATTCAAAATAAATCAACCATTAGCGATGAGACTAAAAAACGAGTTCGAAAGACAATGAAAGAGCTCAATTATCATCCTAACCTCAATGCCCGAAGCTTGGTTAGTAGTTATACGCAGGTCATTGGTTTAGTTCTTCCAGACGACTCCGATGCCTTCTATCAAAATCCTTTCTTTCCTTCTGTCCTACGCGGTATTGCACAAGTTGCTTCAGAAAATCACTATGCCATCCAGATTGCAACTGGAAAAGATGAAAAAGAACGCTTAAATGCAATTTCACAGATGGTCTATGGAAAGCGTGTAGACGGTCTTATCTTCTTGTATGCCCAAGAAAATGACCCCTTGGTAAAATTAGTCTCAGAAGAGCAATTTCCTTTCCTCATCCTTGGAAAATCCTTGTCCCCTTTTATTCCGCTTGTTGACAACGATAATATTCAAGCTGGTTTTGATGCAACCGAATACTTCATTAAGAAAGGATGTAATCGAATCGCTTTCATCGGTGGAGCCAAGAAACTCTACGTTACGCAGGATCGTCTAACAGGTTACGAACAAGCCCTTCAAGAACACAAACTTCCTCTTGATAGTCAACGTACCTTCTTTGCAGATGAATTTCTTGAAGAAAAGGGATATAAATTTAGTAAACGTCTCTTCAAACATGATCCTCAAACTGATGCCATCATTACAACAGATAGCCTCTTAGCTGAAGGTGTTTGTAACTATCTCAACGATCACAATCTCAATATCCCTGTACTCAGCTTTGATTCTGTTAATCCAAGATTAAACCTAGCGGCCTATGTGGATATCAATAGCCTCTCTCTGGGACGTACTTCATTTGAAACCATCCTGCAAATCATCAGCGATACCAAAGAAAATCGTCAAATCTGCTATCGTCAAGTGATTGCCCACAAAATCGTTGAAAAATAAAAAAGCCCAACTCTGACAATGTGTTCAAGAGTTGGGTTTTTCGTTCTATTCATTGTTATAAATAACTATTAGTAAACTAGAGCAAGGTATCACTAATGGAATTTGAAGATGTCCTGAAATCTTTAGTTTTCGACTTCGACAAATCGGCCTAGGATATGAACATTTTCTGAAACAGAAACAAAGGCTGTTGGATCGACTTGCTTCATGATTAATTTAAAATCATTGAACTCTGCACGAGTGATAACCGTAATCAAAACAGCCTTACGCTGGTGATTATAAGTTCCTTCAGCATCATGGATCATGGTTGCTCCACGGTGCAATTTATTATGGATCTTCTCAATGACGGCATCTGGATTGCTAGTGACAATCATAGCCTGCATGCGTTTTTGCTTGGTGAAAACTGCATCTGTCACACGACTTGAGACAAAGATGGTAATCATGGAATAAAGGGCATATTTCCAACCAAAGGTCACCCCTGCAATCAACATGATTGTACCATTAACCAAGAAAGATATACTTCCGACGTTACGACCAGTCTTCTTACGAATGGTTAAGCTGACAATGTCTGTTCCACCACTGGAGATGTTATGACGTAAAGCAAAGCCAATCCCCAGTCCCATGACAACACCCCCAAAAAGGGCATTGATGATTGGATCCTCTGTTAAGATCACCACAGGCACAAACTGGATAAAGAGCGAGCTCATAGATACCGTGATAAAGGTAAAAATTGTGAACTTATGTCCAATTTGATACCAGGCCAAAATCATGAGAGGAATATTGATGGCATAAAAGGCTACTGAAATCGGGAAATGAAAACCAAACCAGTGGTTACTAAGGGCAGATATAATCTGGGCCAAACCTGTCGCACCACTTGAATAAACGTGCCCTGGTTGGAAGAAGAAATTGACGGCTACTGCTGATAGAAAACCATATACCAGAGAAGCTGAGATTTTTTCATCGTATTTTTCTCGAGAAATACTTTGTAAAACACGCAAAATCTTTACTCGATACGCAAAGCGACGAAGATAATGGTACCACTTTTTAGTTAGTTTCGTTTGTTTCATCTTGTTCTACTTGTAGATTAAGTTCCTCTAGTTGTTTAAGAGCTACTGTTGATGGTGCTTGCGTCATTGGGTCAGTTGCCTTGTTGTTCTTAGGAAAGGCAATGACTTCACGGATATTTTCTTCTCCAGCGAGCAACATGACAAAACGATCAAGACCGATGGCCAATCCACCGTGTGGTGGGAATCCATAGTCCATGGCTTCCAAAAGGAAACCAAACTGGTCATTTGCTTCTTCAGCTGAGAAACCAAGAGCTTTGAACATACGTTCTTGAAGTTCTTTTTGGTTGATACGAAGACTACCACCACCAAGTTCATAACCATTCAAGACGATATCATAAGCAATGGCACGAACCTTAGCCAAATCACCTTCAAGCTCATGAGCAGTTTCTGCTTGAGGAAGGGTAAATGGATGGTGGGCACTCATATAACGGCCTTCTTCTTCTGACCATTCAAACATTGGCCAGTCAACAACCCAAAGGAAGTTGAACTTGTCAGTATCAATCAAGGCAAGTTCTTTGGCAATACGTCCACGAAGGGCACCAAGTGTTGCATTAGCCACTTCAAGTGTATCAGCTACAAAGAGAACCAAGTCCTTATCTTCAAGAGCAAGCGCGGCGGTCAAGTCTGCTTGAATACCAGTCAAGAATTTAGCAACTGGTCCATTTAATTCTCCATCAACTACCTTGACCCAAGCAAGACCTTTAGCACCATACTGTTTAGCTACTTCAGTCATCTTGTCAATATCTTTACGTGAATAGTTGTCCGCAGCTCCTTTGACCACAATGGCTTTTACAGCAGGTGCTTCTGTAAAGACTTTAAAGTCCACACCTTTGACCACTTCTGTCAAGTCCTGAAGCAACATGTCAAAACGCGTATCAGGTTTGTCAGAACCATAAAGAGCCATAGCATCATCGTATTTCATACGAGGGAATGGCAGTGTTACTTCGATGCCTTTTGTTTCCTTCATGACGCGCGCAATCAAGCCTTCTGTGATGTCTTGGATTTCTTGCTCAGTCAAGAATGATGTTTCCAAGTCGACCTGGGTAAACTCAGGCTGACGGTCTCCACGCAAGTCCTCGTCACGGAAGCATTTAACGATTTGGTAGTAACGGTCAAAACCAGCATTCATCAACAACTGTTTGGTAATCTGTGGACTCTGAGGAAGGGCGTAAAAATGCCCTTTATTGACACGAGATGGTACCAAATAGTCACGCGCTCCTTCTGGCGTTGACTTAGAAAGGAATGGTGTCTCCACGTCGATAAACTCGAGCTCATCTAAGTAGTTGCGGATAGAGTGGGTCACCTTAGCACGAAGTTTAAGATTTTCCAACATTTCTGGACGACGAAGGTCAAGATAACGGTAACGCAAACGCGTATCGTCATTAGCCTCAATGCCATCCTTAATCTCAAATGGTGTTGTTTTAGCTGTATTAAGCACTGTCAAAGCTGTCACGTTTAACTCAACTGCACCAGTTGGCAACTTATCATTGGCTTGCTCACGCGCAGCGACCTGACCAGTCACCTCGATAACAAATTCGCTACGAAGACTTTCAGCTGTTGTCATGACCTCTGCAGAGACTTTTTCAGGGTTGATAACCAACTGCATGATTCCTTCACGGTCACGAAGGTCGATAAAGATCAAACCACCAAGGTCACGACGACGGCCAACCCATCCTTTCAAGGTCATTTCTTGTCCGATGTGTTCCTCACGAACACGACCAGCATACATACTACGTTTCATTGTTTCTCTCCTCTTTTATTCTGTTACTATTTTACCATAAAAGCGCAGGCTCTTCATGAAAATCATCAGAAAAGTTGAGAAGAATCCTGCTATAAATGAAAAAATCCAGCAAAGTCATTCGCTGGATCTTATTTTACTTGGTATTTCTTTATTTTTTTCGCTTCTCAGCAATCTCTGCAGCCTTTTTAGGGAGAACAATCTCCGTTGCATAGGCTGTCGCAAATCGCATAATACCTGCGATTGGTGCAAAGATAACTGCTAGATGGTTATAAAAGAAATCCCCTTTAAAAGCATAGGCAAGCGCTCCAATAATGAAGAAGAGTACAACTGCCTGAATCACTGCTAATAATATCACTCGTTTCATGACTTCCTCCTGAGTCTATTATAGCATGAGAATCATTAAAAATCCGATTAAATTATTTAAAGCATGTAAAGCAATGCTGTATGCCAAACCACCTTTGCTGATATATGCCAAGCCCAAGCTCAAACCGAGGGAACCATACACTAGGAATTGTTGAGGAGTGCCAGGGAAATGAACAAGGGCAAAAATGATAGTACTTACAAGAAGAAAGAGTACTGTCTGCTTGACGTTATCCTGCTGAGGGAAGACATAACGAGCTAACAGACCTCTAAAGGTCAACTCTTCTGTCAGGGGTGCAAAGACAACAATCATGAAGAAAGAGAAGAGAGGTTGATTATGAGTCAATTGTTCTGCCGTCTGTTGACTGACAGATGGATCATTTGGTAAGAAATTTTGTACAACAATGATAAGGACCCATACCAAGGCAGGCAACCAGATGTATTTGTTAAGGCCCGTTTTTTCTATCGTAACAGTTCCTGTCTTATACCACTTGTATGTTAAGAAGGTAAAAGCTCCTGCTAATAGAATATAAAGCGGAAGAACACCGACTATAGGTGCACCTGAACCAAGAGCAATCAGAGGTAAAGTCTGAATAAAACCATAGATAAACAAAAATGATAAGAAAGCAAGAACAAACCAGCCAATGTTTTTAAGTGTTTTCATAAAAGACTCCTATTTAAAATAACGTTTTGTTTTTCTTAATTGTGCGATAGTTATATAAAGATGGATGATAATCAAAAGAACTAAGGCAACTATTTGTATTTCTCGTAAAATAACTGATAATACTATCAATAAAATATAGAGTGCGGGCAGTATAATTTGATCCAGCCTAAACAGAGTTAAATAGGCACTTTCCATCTCTGCCTGCTTTTCTCCCTCATCATAACTGTTAAGATAGGCTAAAATATCTTTTGGAGTGTAATAAACAGACAGTTTATAGTGTCGAACGATAAAAATAGTTCGCAACAAGTAATTGGCAACAATAATGTATAAGCATAATAGAATAAGAGCAGGAAGAATTAGCAAGGTATTCTTAAATATCGGAGAAATCAGTATGATCCCACTGGTCATCATTGCTATCATCAAAACGTTTGAAGAAACCGAACCATAATCTAAGTAACGATAGGCTCTTACATCGGTCTGATCACTATCTTCTTCCTCTGTCCCCCTTTGATAAAGAGTATAAACTTCTCGACTTTTACCAAGATAATACATGGCTAAAACGAAGGAAATTCCTCCAATAACGAGAGCAAGTCCATAAACAGTGTGTAAGACTTGTGACATTTGAATCTGTTCAGCTATACCTCTAAGAGTGTAAGCAAAGGCTCCTACAAAAGCACTTAACATACACACTACTACTCTCAACCATTTACGATTATTTTTCATTTTCTGACCTCTATCTAAACTAGCCAATAACCTTAAGTAGTTTCAGTGATCTTTCCTATTTGAAATAGCGTTTCACCATAGGTAACTGCATCACATTGATATAAACATGGATAGCTCCGACAAGCAAGAAGGCTAGTAACTGAATCTCTCCTGTCAGTAAGGAAAAGAGAGCAATCAGAAAGTACAAAGCTGGCAAGACATACTGATGTAATTGGAATAAAATCCGAAAACTCTGTTCCAAATTAGCCTGGCGCTCCCCTTCATCGTAAGAATTGACATAACCTAAGATATCCTTTGGCATAGAGAAAAATACCATATCAAACTGGCGAACAATCGCAATGGTTTTATAAAAATATTTTTGAACATTAAAAATCAATACTAATCCCAAAAAAGAAAGAGATAAGGTTAGATTGCTTCTATTTAGTATAACCACTTCACTTGCTGAAATGAAGAGAGCCAATAAAATCGCTACGCTTGTAATATTAAAAGCAATGGTTCCAAACTCGAGATTCCGATACATTTGCACATAATAGGTTTCATTCAGATCATCATCCATTTCCTCTTGATACAAGGAATGAAATTTTCTGCTTTTCTTTAAGAAATTGAAAGTTAAAAGAATGCTAATGAAACCTAACAGTAAACAAATAGTTGATATCCAGGGTATCAAGACTTTTACATCTAAAATAACTTCGTAGGATTCGGCACCGGCCTTATACATCCCTACAAAACCGCCCAAGAAACCTCCAAAGACAACAGCTGCTAAAAATAATAGTAATCCACGTTTCTTTTCCATCTTTTAACCTCTTTCTAAAACAATCCAACCAACCATTGACCAAAGGCTTTCCCTGATTCAAAAATAGCTGTCAAACCTTCTGCTTCAAGCGACACCAAAAGCAAACAAACAGCAAACAATAGAATAGCTTGGTTTCTTGCTTTTTTCGCTCCATCTCCTAATGGCTCTTTACCTAGCCAACCTGCTAGATAAGCATAGAGAACAACTGTTATAATCCCAATTTCCGTCGAAGAGAGGAATAAGAAGAGCGTCACCAAACGAACGATATTGGTCTGGATGTTAAAATAATTTCCTATACCTGCACAGACACCTGCAAGTTCTTTGTTCTCAGTATCTACTTGAAAACCTGCTAAAAACTCTTTCATATTCATTCTCCTTTTTCACTTGCTAGATTTTTGGATTTCTTTTCAATCCAGTCAATTACTGGGATGAGAGCAAAGTAGGCCCAAATAAATTGGTCGCTTTGATACGGATTAAACCATCCTAAGTCCATCCCAATCAGTAGAAATACGCTGACTAATAAAGCTATGGCAACTACATAATAAATCACTTTATACTTGTTCATCATTTTTCTCCTTTTTCTTCAACCGATTGAAAATGGACAAGAGGGCTAAATTAAGCCAAAACAAATACTTACTTTCATCAAAATAAAACCACCCCAGTAATGTTCCAATCATAGCAAAAGCATTCACATAAAGGGCAAGAACACTCATGTAATAAATCACTTTAAACTTATTCATCACTCATCCTCCTCTAAGCGAAATACCGATTCGACTGTTTCGTTGAAAATTTGAGATATTTTCAGGGCAATGATAATGGATGGGGTGTACTCATCCCGTTCTAATAGGCTAATAGTCTGTCTGGAAACCCCTGCCAGTTTGGCTAGGTCGGTTTGATTGAGACCATCACGAGCCCGAAGCTCTTTTAGACGGTTTTTTAGTTGCATGTTACACACCTACTCTCCGTCAAATTCAACAGCTTGGATATCCTCAATACGTTGCAACTTGAATTTTCTTTTCCTTTTTTATTTACACGGCGTAGCTTGACCCACTCCTCATCAACATCTACAACTTCCCAATTGTCTGTCCCAAAAACTTGTCCAAAGATTGTTGGTTTTTTCCCAATCAATTCTTTTAATAATCTTGACATTTCTTTATTTCCTTTCAGTTTTTGCTCAATTCTTTTGATTTTATTCTCTAGTTTCTTGACCCTTTGGGTATGATAGAGATAAAACATAAACACAAGAGGTACAAATCCTAATGCCCACATAATTGTTCCTTTCTCCTTTTCTCTTAACTTGATTATATTGTAACACATCTTTTTCTTTTTGACAAACATATTTGTCAAAAAGTTTATGATTTTTGTCATTTTGCAAAAGAAAACGGTCAGGAGTAAAATCCTGACCAGTTTATGTGTTATTAAAATCCTAGTTTTTCAAAGGTTTCTGAGAAATTTTGACTGATAGCACCAAGCGAAACTTGAACTTCTTCTCGAGTTTGGTTATTCTTAACTGCCACTTGTCCGCTTTCGACTTCACTCTCTCCTAGGGTGATGAGGGTCTTAGCCGCAAAGACATCAGCTGACTTGAACTGAGCTTTGAGCTTACGGTTGAGGTAATCACGCTCTGCTTTGAATCCTTGTTGGCGAAGAGCCTGTACTAATTCCAAAGCCTTGACATTTGCCCCTTCGCCCAAAACTGCGATATAAACATCTAGGGCGTTTTCGATAGGAAGTGCTACACCTTGTTTTTCAAGGACTAAAAGAAGACGCTCAACACCAAGTCCAAAACCAAATCCAGCAGTCTCAGGACCGCCGAAGTAAGCAACCAAGCCATCATAGCGACCACCTGCACAGACTGTCAATTCATTGCCCTCGATTTCTGTGATAAACTCAAAAATCGTGTGGTTATAGTAGTCCAAACCACGCACCATGTTGGTATCGATGATATAATCTACTCCGAGATTTTCCAACATCTGACGAACAGCATCAAAGTGAGCTTGACTTTCTTCATCAAGGAAATCCAAGATAGATGGTGCACTCTCCACTGCCACCTTGTCTTCTTTCTCCTTAGAGTCCAAGACACGAAGAGGATTTTCCTCCAAGCGACGTTGGCTATCCTTAGACAAGGTCTCCTTGAGCGGTGTCAAGTAGTCAATCAAGGCCTGACGGTAAGCCGCACGGCTCTCAGGATTTCCAAGAGTGTTGAGGTGCAATTTAACACCTTGTATGCCAATTTCTTTCAAGAAGTGGGCTGCCATAGCGATAGTTTCTACATCGGTAGCTGGATTGCTAGAGCCAAAGCACTCCACACCAATCTGGTGGAATTGGCGTAAACGACCTGCTTGTGGGCGCTCATAGCGGAACATTGGCCCCATGTAGTAGAACTTACTTGGTTTTTGAACTTCTGGTGCGAAGAGTTTGTTTTCTACATAAGAACGAACAACTGGCGCAGTTCCTTCTGGACGGAGGGTAATATGACGGTCACCCTTGTCATAGAAATCATACATTTCCTTGGTTACGATATCAGTCGTATCTCCGACAGAACGACTGATGACTTCGTAGTGCTCAAAAATTGGGGTACGCACTTCTGCGTAGTTGTAGCGTTTGAAGATTTCACGCGCAAAGCCTTCAACGTACTGCCATTTGGCAGACTCAGCAGGTAAAATATCCTGCGTTCCTTTTGGTTTTTGTAATTTCATAGGGAATCCTCTTTATAACTTAATAGTCCTATTTTACCATAAATGAAGGGATAGCGACAGTGTGAAAAGAAGACTAGCACCTAAATTTCATTTTTGAGATTAAGACTAGCTAGGAGAATCGCAATCAAGGAAAGCCCAACAAACAGAGCCCATGTTAACTGTATATCCCATACTGCCACCAGTGAAAAACTGGCCGTCCCCACTGGTATAGATAGAGTAAACAACAAACCTAAAAAATTACTGGTACGAGAGAGAACCTCTGGAGCAAGATTTTTCATGAGCAGAGCACTAATTTTAGGGGAAATTTTACCAGAGATATACATAGTAAAAAAGACGAAAAGCATCCCAAGCAAGACTTGGTTTAACAAATTAGATAGACCAACTAGACTGGCTCCTAATGTGACCCACATCATCAATCTAGGCAAAGATTGCTTCCCAAAATAGTCATTTCCCGTAAGACTACTGATGATAACTGCTAATAAGGTAATCAATTGTAAGATAAACAATGCATCCTTGTAGGAAAAATTCAGTAAGGAATGATTTAAAAGGAAGATGTTATAGATACCACCTAAGGCACCACCCAAAGCATTGATAAGCAAGATAGCAAAGAGCATAAAACCAAAGTTTTTCTGTCTACTTTTAAGAAAAACGAGACGTAAGTTTCGGTAAATCGTTAAAAACTGATCTTTGATAGAAAGTTTCTCATTTTTCAGTGATTTACTATCACCAAGTGGAGTTGATAAG
This sequence comes from Streptococcus sp. 27098_8_69, assembly GCF_041432445.1. NCBI lineage: Bacteria > Bacillati > Bacillota > Bacilli > Lactobacillales > Streptococcaceae > Streptococcus > Streptococcus sp. 27098_8_69. Next base: position 56,604 of record NZ_JAPVZO010000009.1, read on the forward strand.
CTTAATTCAGCCCTTCCTAAAAAGAGAATGAGAGCTGACACTAGGAAAAATATAGCATTGATTCCCGCTACGAGCGAAAAGTTCTGTGTTGACACCCCTAATAGCCAAACTCCAAAAGCTTGGCCGCCAATCGCAGAGATGTAGGTAATAAACTGAGAAAAGGAATAGGCCTCCATCAGATCTGACTCTGCTACCTTTTCTTTATCGAGAGGCATTCGCAAGCCACCAGCAAAATCACTGGCTACATCACTAATGACATTGATGAGGCAAAGGGTCGAAAAGGCAAAGAAACTAGCTTGCTGAACAACTAGGGCTGCTAGAAAAAATAAAACCGCCTGAAATAAACCGACATAGGTCATCCATTTGACCTTGTCCTTGGTATAATCTGCCCGAATGCCCACAAAAACTGTAAAAAGAGTTGGAAGCATCATCACAACATTAGCCATGGCAACAGCAACAGAAGCCTCTGGCAAAGTTGAGGCATAGACCACAAATACTAAATTAAAAATGGAAGCTCCAAAAGCATTGAAAAATCGTGATAAACTCAAAACTCTGTATGCTTGATTTCTTAGTAATAGTTTCATATAGATTCCTCTCTTTCGCACATACTACTTTTATGGTAGCTCTAGTATAGCATCAAGAATCTTACGAGAAGATATTTTTGAATATATGCAACAGACTAAACTGATAACGAAAACGATAGAATTTATCTAATGCTAATCAGTATCTTCACAGTCCTATCGTTTCAAGTTATTTTATCTAGTTGCAGATATTCAACACTTCATGGCGCTTCTATAATAGTCAGCAGATCTGCTACAACCAATCATATCGAAAATACGGAGAGCGTCCTCCATCTTTCTCTGCCCTTCCTCTGCTCTTCCTTGCTTACTATCAAGCAAACCTTCTGCCCAGAGGTAGACTATTCGAAAATAGGTTTCATTTTCTTCAAAGAAGTTCTTTTCAATTTGTTTTTTAAAATAGAGGGCATTGGTAAAATCATCAATTTCAATACAGGCCATAAAAGCATTGAGGAGCAAGGTGTGCATCATATTTCGATTTTTCCCAACTCCTTGCAAGAAATCTGACTTCCGCAACATTTCTCGAGTGTACTTTGTAAAAAGCTGGACCGACAAAAGAGGAGAGCAGGAAGAAAAGAACAACAATTCATAGTGTCCCCAAATTTCGACAGAAAATAGATAATCATGTAGGACTCTTTCTTCCTCAGCGGTCAATGTAACCGTCTCATCAATGGCTTTCATATAGGATTTTATTAAAATAGCATTGAGAATGTGTTGCTGTCTATCTTTTGAAAAAGGAAGTTGTTGATACTCTCTCTGGTAGAGAGTGCGCAAGGATGTCAAATCTTGAGGGTCAATAGCCTCAACTATTCTGTTTCTAAATTCAGAATAGGCATCCTGATGAAAACCTCTCGCCAAAAATAACAATTCTTCCATACTCGCATGAATATTCTCCAAAGCTGTGATTAACTTTGGAGCAGATATTTCACTCTGACCATTTTCAAAACGCGACAATAAGGATGCTGAAAATCGTCCACCTGTTGCTTTTCTCAAAGAAATTTTTCTTGATTCTCGTAGCTCTTTAAAAACTTTTCCTAAATTCTTCATACTCTTACCACTCGTCTTTTATTTTTTCCTATTTTACCACATTTCCTAATAAATACTAGTTCCAAACCAGCATTTACAATCTGCCACAGGCATGATACAATGAATAACATCAGATATACGAAGGAGAACTTATGAAAAAGAATATCTTGACGACCCTTGTAGCTGCCCTTGTCTACTTTCTCTGTATCGGAGTGGGTGTTCTACTAGGAAACCTTGTCGACCACACTGGAAATATGTTTTACGCCCCTGCCTTTTCTGCTCTTGTGGGCGGTAGCGTCTATATGATCCTTTTAGAAAAAGTGCCTCGTTTTGGAGCGATTACTACGATTGGACTTGTAATTTCTCTATTTTTCCTCGGAAGCAAGCATGGTGCTGGTGCCTTTCTTCCAGGAATCATATGCGGTCTTGCAGCAGATGGCATTGCTCATCTTGGCCACTACAAAGATAAGGTCAAGAACCTTCTTTCCTTCCTAGTTTTTGCTTTTGGCACCACTGGTCCCATCCTACTCATGTGGTTGGCACCTCAAGCCTATATCGCAACTCTAGTAGCTCGTGGAAAATCCCAGGACTATATCGACCGCATCATGGTTGCACCAAATCTCACTACCATCCTTTTCTTTGTAGCAAGTGTCCTCATTGGTGCTTTACTTGGTGCCTTGATCGGACAAGCGCTGAGTAAGAAATTAACACATAAACAGTAACAAACAAAGCCCCTTGTCTCTAATATTTATTTGAGACAAGGGGCTTTGTTTAAGGAAATATTTAAAATTCACTATAGATGAAATCTTGAATGTTCGAAAAATCGGTCACAAAACAGTAGATTACGATGCTTAAAATAACCGTGTAGAAAAACAAGGTCCACAATAGTAAACGTTGTGTGTCAGTTAGTTTCATTTGCAAATTTGTAAAGTTCTTTTTCAACTTCCATCCATCCTTTCACCCCAACGTGCATCACGTCAAATAAAAAGTAATCTTCATACTCTTTATTTCCATAGTTTAACACAGTAGCACCATGGCTTTTGGCAACATTTTCTATTTTTTTATAAGTTTTCTCACGCATTTCTCGTGAGACACCTGTGTAATCATTCCACTTACCATTTACTGGGAGTATAATAACTTCAACTTCAATTCCCAATTCCTTAGCAACTGTTAAGAAGAGTTCCATATCTGAATACTCTGGTGACTCCAGGTAGCTCAAATCTTTATTAGAATCTTTTAATGAAGCATAGCGATCTCTCAAATAAGTATTGTAGTAGTTGTTATCCACAGCGTAATCATTATTGTCTGTTTTCTTTTTAACTTCTGCTACAAATTGATCTGTCAGCTGCTCCCAATTATAGTCAGGTGTTTTATCCCCTAATGAAGGATAATCTGATTTGGCATGATTTTCATAGAATTTTCGTTTAAGCTTGAAGGAATAAACCGCATTGTCAAGTTCCAATAATTTTTTATCAATGATTGTCCCTTTTCCTTCTATAAAATAGCTTTTATACTTTTTATAGATATCGTTCTGTTGTTTATTCCCTTTGGTAATCTCAATAATGCGATTAATCAGTTTTTCTTTGGTTTCCTTACTGATTTTCTCATTATCTAGCATGTGAAAAATGTGTTCCTGAGAAGCCTTGTTTAAGAAGGCATCTTGATGGGTTCCATCCTTTTCAAACCATTGAACAGACTCTACAATGGCTACTTTTCGCTTACTCATAGCTCCTTCAATCGAGCCCAGGGTTGTAGCTTGAATGATATTTTGAGAATAACTGGTTCCTATCTGCATGATATTAAAATCATTGTAGTTAAAAATTTTATTGGGATGGTAATCCTCATTTATCGTCGCAACTAACTCTGAGGAACCCAGTAGAACTAGTGTGTTGGGAGTGATATTATTTGTTAGAATATCTCTACTTTTATACTTTTCATAAGAAGTGCTGTAGCGAATACTATTGTCCTTGACTTTATAATAATCATCAACCTTCTTGACATATGTAACATTTAAAAGGGCAAGTGTCGCAATTACGAGCACAAGCGATAGTAAAAATGCTTTTAACTTAATCATCTTGTTTTGTCCAATCTCCTTGATTTAGCAGATTTCTTTAAATTTCTTTATCTACTTAAAATTGTCCTGACTATCTTATAAGGTTCTCCTGAAAAGATAAAGAAACCAACCATAACTAAATTCATGGTCACAAACCAACTCATTAGTTTGTACCAAGTTTTATTCTTATGTTTCTTATAAAAAGTGCTTTTCTTTTGATAAATTTCAAATCCAGACATCAGAACTCCATGGTAAAATCCATAAGCGATATAGCTGATACTAATTCCATGCCAAAATCCCATGACCAGCATATTGACCATATAGGCATAGGCTGCATTGTGCAATCTATTCTTAAACCATTTTTTTCTGATAACCTGCATCAAAACTCTTGAAAATACAAAATCTCTCAACCAAGTTGACAAGGTGATGTGCCATCTAGTCCAGAAATCCTTGATATCAACACTCAAGAAAGGTTTATTGAAATTCATCGGTGTCTGAATGCCCAAAATATTACTACTTCCAACAGCCATCAAACTATAACCCGCAAAGTCAAAAAACAGATAGAGTGTATACAAGTACATATATTTGAGTGAATAGACAACTGTACCAGTATTGCTTAGAGTAAGTAGCATCTGGTAAACATAGGTTGATAGAACCACCTTGTAGAGAAGGCCTAGAACAATGCGATAAATACCATCACCTGCTAACTCTAGGTAGTCTTTTCTAGGCATGACTTCATTGATCTCTTTTAGAAATCTTCTGCTACGATCGATTGGTCCCGAACTAACTGTAGGGAAAAAGAGTAGAAACTGAAGATAATCTTTTACACTGATTTTTTCTTTGATTAAACCATCCGATATTTCCAGCATGATTTGGATAGTTTTAAAGGACATATAAGAAATCCCAATAAAAGCCAACAAATGTAGCTGGGTTAAGGCAAAGACTTTATTGACCACTAAAGGTAAAATGGATAAGATAACCAGTGGCTTCAACCGTTTTGAATCCATTTTTTGCGCTATGAAAACCAGAAAATACTGGTAAATGATGAAAGCCAATAGATAAACAACCATGGCTTTGCTCTTACCATAGATGGCTCCTGCAAATAAAATTGACAGACTTAAAATATAATAATCCTTACGCTTGCCAAAGTAGTTTAAAACAAAGCCAATCAGTAAAACTACAAACAATAGAAGGAAAAACTCATTCCCCTCAAAATAATTCATACTAGCCGAACTCCTTTATCATTTCATAATTCTCTACAGATAGATTACTACCTTAGTCATATCGAAATATGCTTTCTCATTATACCATACTTCCAAAAGTTTATTCCACTTGAATAACAAATATCATTTATAAATAGATCCAGCCATCTCTCATAACGCAGACAAACTCTATCAGTAATTAAAAAATTGCCCCTATAAAGGGTTGGCTACCATATAATGAAAACTCTTAGAAATGCTGATACATGCTATTTTTAAGAGTTTTTTTATTTTCTCTAATAAAAGAAAAAGATTGAAGAAAATTGTCCAAAATTGACTTTTTCTTCAATCTGAGAGCCACTTAACTCTTTTTTTATTTATGGCTTAATTTCTTGGTCAAGAAGTCTCCCGAGAATTGGATTGTAAAGATAATTAGGATAATGATGAGTGTCGCAAGGACTGTTACATCATGATTGAAACGGTTAAATCCATAGGCGATAGCTACGTTACCGATACCACCTGCTCCGACCGCTCCCGCCATAGCTGTTTCACCGACTAGTGAGATCAAGGTCACAGTTGTCACACGGATCAAGTCTGGTAGACCTTCCGATAGGTAAACACCTACGATGTCCCAGAAAGTAGCTCCGCTAGCTTGAGCTGCCTCGATGACACCACCATCTAGCTCAGCCAAGACTACTTGCACCTGACGAGCAAAGAAGGCAAAGACTGCAAAAGATAGGGGTACAATAGCCGCATTTGGTCCGATACTTGTCCCTACTATTAGATGAGAGAAGGGTGACAAGACAGCCAAGAGAATGATGAATGGCACCGCACGGAAGATAGAGGTAATCTTGTCTAAAATCCAGAAAACAACTTTATTTTCCAAGACACCACCTGGAGCTGTCAAGACAAGGAAAAGCCCTGCAACCAGCCCTAGGAAACCTCCGATGATGAAGGAAAGAACCGTCATATAAAGGGTCAAGTAGATTGCTGTGCCCCAGCCAGCTTGACCAGACCAACCCATCTTATAGACGTTTGGTAAGTATGCTTTAATCAATTCTGCCATCTTACTGTCCTCCCTTCAATACTTTTAGTTGCACACCAGCCTGACAGATGGCGTCTTGAGCGCTTGCCAAGGCTTCTTTTTCTCCTGACAAGACAACCACAAGTTCACCCACAGGAGTACCATCCAAAATTTCAATGTTCCCATAAAGAATATTGGCTGTTACTTGGTAGTGCTTGTACAATTCATTCAAAAGTGGCTCATCTGTAGAAGCTCCTGCATACTTGAGTTGTACCAAAATGCTATTTTCAGATAAGTGCTCTACGATTTCTTGTTTCTCAATCTTGACCATTGCTTCATCAATACCTGTCGCAGTTGAGATAAAGTCCTGAGTCAATGGTTGCTTAGGATCTGAGAAGATTTCAAGAACGCTACCTTCTTCAATCAATCGACCATCCTGCATCACTGCTACACGGTTAGCAATGTCTTTGACAATCTGCATCTCGTGTGTAATCAGGACAATGGTCAAACCTAGTTTACGGTTCAATTCTTGCAAGAGTGACAAGATTTGTTTCGTTGTCTTTGGATCAAGAGCTGAAGTTGACTCGTCTGAAATCAAGATTTTTGGATCATTGGCCAAGGCACGCGCAATAGCCACACGTTGTTTTTGACCTCCAGATAGTTGTGAAGGATAGTTTTCGGCACGGTCAGCCAAGCCCACCAAGTCCAACAACTTAGCTACTTTGGCCTTCTTTTCTTCCTTGCTGAGTCCAGAGTGTTTGAGGGCAAAGGCCACATTCTCCTCTGCCGTCTTTTGACTCATCAGGTTAAAGTGCTGGAAAATCATTCCGATATCTTGACGTTTACGACGCAACTGCTCGGCCGTCAAGGTCACCTTGCCATCAAAAATCACATCGTCATCGATGGTAATTTTGCCTGCAGATGGCTTTTGCAAGAGGTTAATCACCCGTACAAGGGTTGATTTCCCTGCTCCAGAATATCCAACGATTCCGTAGATATCCCCTTCTTGGATGTGAATAGTCACATCCTTGACCGCTGTTATAGTTCTTTTCTTTTGGTGAAAAGTCACATCGATCTGATCTAACTTGATAATATCTCTACTCATAGCTTCTAATCAGCTCCTCTACTAATTCAATATGGGTGTAATAATCGGCGATTCGTACATTCTCGTCTCCACCATGGTCTCGGCTATTAGCATTTCCTAGACCAAAGGCAACCATAGGTACTTCTAAGGCATCAAAGACCGTATGCATAGGCCCTGTCCCCGCTGTTGTCGGCAAGACTGAAACGCCCTGTGGATAGAATTTCTTGGCCAACTCGATCACATTGAGAATGGCTGGCGCGCTCATGTCGCTTCGATAGCTCATCTCTCCCAAGGTATAGTATAATTCTACCTTATCAAAGCCATTTTTGTCTAGCTGTTTCCGAATTTTTTCCAGAACATCATACGGTTCTAGGCCAGGAACCAAACGAACTTCTAACTTAGCACTGGCTTCTGCTGGCAAAATCGTTTTAACCCCTTGCCCTTGATAGCCTGACTGAATCCCTTCGATATTAAGAGCTGGCTCGAAAAAGAAACGTTTTAGGAAGGCTGCACGATCCTCTTGTAAGAGAGGCAATTCCAAACCATAAATCTGGCTGATTTCCCCTGGATTTCGTTGGGCGTAGGTATCAACCAAGGCCAATTCACGTTCATTTGGCACTTGTACTTCTTCGTACAAGCCTTCAACCAAGATACGTCCATCTGCAGCGCGAAGAGACTGTAAAGCTTGAAGGAGATACCAAGGAGCTGATTCCACAACCCCACCATAACTCGAATGGATATCCACATCCGCACTTTTTACCTTGGCATCAAAGGTTACAATCCCCTTATTTCCACCAGAAATTTCTAGCTGTTCCAAGGCATTTTTGGTCCCTTGTTCCCAGACCAATAAATCCGCACCACGGAGTTTATCCGCATGTTTTTCCAGATACTTGTCTAGGTCTGTCGAAGCCGATTCCTCCGCTCCCTCCATGATAAAACTGATATTGACAGGCAGATCATCATGGTGCTGCATATACTTTCTCAAAGCACTCAAACGAGCTGTGATATGTCCCTTATCATCATCAACCCCACGCCCATACATGAAGCCATTGCGGACCGAAAGCGTAAAGGGATCCTCTGTCCACACTTGATCTCCGTCCGCTGGCACAGTGTCATAGTGGTTATAGAAAATCAAGGTTTTGGCATCTGGACGCGAACTCTTGAAATGCGCCATGACAAAAGGAGCCGTATAAGTCTCATCAATCTCCACTTCAGCCCCAACACGTTTGAAAATCTCACCCAGATAATTTGCAACTTCCTTAAGTCCAACCTGCTGGGCAAAGACCGATTTCTTAGAAATCAAGGTACGCAAAACCTCAAAATAATGCTGGGCCACATGATCCTTTTCAAATTTTTCAATCTGTTCTTGTTCGCTAGGAAAAACCATATTCTCTCTACCTTTCTATGAACTACTCTTCCTGACAATCCATGCTCTATACAAAAGCAAGAGGTGGAATTTTCTCTCCCACCTCCCTGTTTCTTATTACCAAACTGGTTGATCCAAACCGTCTGATGTTTCTTCGATAACTTTTTTCACTTCATCAGTATGGTAAGCTGCGATAATTTTCTTGATTGCATCAGCTTTAGGTGATGATTCCCAATCTTTTTTCGCAACGATGATGTTGTACCATTGTTTTGAGTTTTCGTCAGCTTGCTCTTTAAAGAGTGCTTTCTTGTAGTCCAATTTTGCTTCTGTAACAAAAGTGTTGTTTACAACTGCTGCATCAACTGAAGTCAATGAACGAGCTGTTTGGCTAGCGTCCAACTCAGTGATTTTCAAGTTCTTTGGATTTTCTTTGATGTTTGCGATTGTAGCAAGTTCAGTTCCTGAAACATCCAATTTAATCAAACCAGCTGATTGAAGAAGGTAAAGGGCACGGCTTTCGTTAGTAGCATCGTTCGGAATTGCGATTTCACCGTTATTTGGGATTTCTTCCACTTTAGTGTACTTGTTTTCTTCACCGTTTTTACCTGAGTAAAGGCGAATTGGTGAGATATACGTATCTGCAATCGCTACAAGGTCTTTACCGTTTTCTTTGTTCCAGTTGTTCAAGAAGTTGTAGTGTTGGAAAGCGTTCAAATCTACTTCACCATCAGCAGTTGCTTTATTTGGTTGTGAGTAGTCTGTAAACTCTGTGAATTCCAATTTAATTCCGTCTTTTTCAACCAATTCTTGGACTTTGTCCCAGCGTGCTTCTTCTGAACCGCTACGGTTAACAGTTGCGATTTTAACTGTAGTTGTATTGTCTGCTTTCTTGTCTGAATTTCCGCAAGCTGCAAGTGCAAGGCCTGCTACTGTAGCGATAGCTGCTACGCCTAACCATTTTTTAATTTTCATGATTCATTCTCCTTTAAAAATAATACTGTAATAGTATCTCACACTTTATTTGATTTCGCAAATTGTTATTAGATAGGCAGACATATAGTTTTAAACTATACGTCTAAAAGTTACAAAATCATCCACCTACGAGAGAATGGATGATTTACAAACTTATTTGATGTCAGCTTCTGCGGGGAGGTAAGAACCACCAAAGAACTGTTGAGATAATTTTTCAAGCGTTCCGTCTTTGTAGAGTTCTTGGATGCGTTTGTCAACAAATGATTTCAATTCATCTTGACCTTTTGCAAGAAGTGGGTATACGTAAGGTTGTTGGTCGCTTGGAAGTTCGATGACTTTCAAGTTATCCAAACCTTGGTTTTTGATAACTGTTTCTACACCGATTTTATCAAAAATCTTGTAGTCAAATTGTCCATCGCTCAAACGTCCCATGATTTGTTGGAAGTCAGCTTTTGTATAGTTAAGGACAGTTGGGTTATCTGCGTGTTGTTTGTTGTATTCTTCCAATTGTTTAGCTGATGTTGTTCCTTGAACGACTTCAGTAGATTTTCCACCGATATCATCAAGTGATTTGATGCTGTTGTCATCTTTTTTAACTACGAGAACGTTAGGGTTTTTAGCAGTTGGTGCTGCGTAAAGATATTTTTCTGCACGTTCTTTTGTATAGCTAATGTTGTTAACTGCCATTTGGTAACGATCTGCGTCAAGGCCTGCAAAGATTCCTGACCATTCTGTCTTTTCAAACTTGACATCATACTTGTCAGAGTCTTTAAAGATAGCGCGAACGACCTCAATCTCAAAACCAGTCAACTCACCGTTTTCTTCATAGTTAAATGGTTTTGGTGACGCGTTAGTTGCTACGACGATTTCTTTTTTACCAGATGTTGCTTCACCAGATGCAGCATCTTTCTTTTCACCACCTGAGCAAGCTGCCAATACACCTGCGGCTACAAGCCCGAGGGCAGCAAGTGATGAATACTTAACGATTTTTTTCATGATATTTCCTCCAAAATAGAATACAATCTTATCTTAACAGAAAAAAAGGAATTACGCTATTATATGATTTCTATATTTGTGATAGGTTTTCTTTATGGCTGATTTAAAAGACCAAACGTAAGACTGCTATCAAGACCACCCCAAAGAGAACAGTCCCCACCAGATTGCGGTAACGAAAGGCTACAAAAGCCGTTGGAAAGACTGCTAAAAAGTCTAACCACTTTATCTGCGGGAAACTTCCAACTTTTCCTGCCACCACACTTGAAAGAATCAAGGCAAAGATAATAGAAACTGGTAGAAATTTCAAAAAGCGCTCTACGATAGGCGGCAAACCCTTGTACTTGGCTAGGATAAAAGGAATCATTCTTGGAATCCAAGTCACCAAGCCAGAAAAGACAATTGCTAATAAAATATACTTACTGACCATCCAAGACCACCCCCATGGTACAACCTAGCAAGGTCGCAAACAAGACAGCTAATGACTGAGACACCACCGTCAAGAGCAAAAAGAAAGATACAGCTACAACTGCTAAAATTATGAAGAGATTGCGCAAAGGAATCCGTTTTTGCATAATCTGAAACTGGGAAGTAAAAATCCCAATAAACATCCCCACTAGGGCAAAATCTAAGCCAAAAATTTCTGGATTTGGTAGAAGTCCACCTAGAGCAGTTCCGACAACAGTTCCGACAAACCAAGCCACATAGCTGTTAAGGTTGTTCCCGTGCATCCACATAGGATTGACCTTATCCGTATGCACCAACTCGCCCATCAAAACGCCATAGGTCTCATCGGTCAAAAGACTGGACATGCCGATATTGTGCCAAAGACTGGTATGGCGAAAATAGGTCGATGCATGCAAACTCAGCAAAAAGAGGCGCAGATTAATCAAAAAGACCGTCATGGCAATGGCTGCCACAGGCGCTTGAACTGCAATCAAAGCTATCATGGCAAACTGGGCACTCCCAGCATAGACAAAGAGACTCATCAAACCCATTTCTACTGGTGTCACATAGGGAGAACCGATAATGCCACAAGCAAGACCGATGCTAACATAGCCCAGAGCTGTCGGCACCGCAGCCTGCACACCCTCCCAAAATCCTTTTTCTTTCATAGACTTCCTCACTAATCATTCCTTCAGCAACTGCTTTCCAAACAGTCACAACAAAAATTATTATAACATATTCGTAAAATAGAAAAAAGTCTGCTGACTGACAAGAACAGAAAAAGACTGGGAGGCCAGTCTCATGATGCAACTTATAAACTATTTTAGATTTAATACCCAAACACCAATAAACTAAGAACGATTAAAAATGTATTCCACAAGATATGAAGAGCCATTGGCCAATAAACTGAACGAGTATAACGAAATAGCATACAGAACAAGAGACCTGCTCCCGCATAAACGATGAAATCTGTTAACACCCAGCCATACTGTAAAACATGGATAAGACTAAAGAGTGTGGAGGAAACGACGACATCAACATAATACTTTTTAAATTTGGACCATGCCGTCATCAGAAGTCCACGAAAAACCAACTCTTCAACGATAGGAGCAATGAGACTGCCATAGAGAATGCGCATTATAAAGTAACTAATTCCTGTCAAATTAGCTGCTTCTTTCATCATTTCGTTCCCATTTTGCGTGCTAGGAAAAATCAGAGTCGTTATATTTACCCACACAAACATCAGTATAAAGAAAAGAAAGAAGGCACCTAGATAAGACCAACGGAACTGGAAGAGACCGCATTCTTTCCAACCTTGACTCTTTACTAGAACCACTGTAGCAGCAATCCCCTCAAGAACTATCAATAAAATTTGAAATCCATAAAATCCAAAATCTGATAATTGGTTAACAAATTCTAACCTTGCTACAAAATTAAAAATTAAGTAATAGGTGACTATTATCAAAACAGTTGACAAGTATAATTTCTTATCTTTCCTTTTCATCGTTGATCCTTTTAAGTTTTATTTACGTCGTCTTTCAGCCAAACCTGTCCAGATTCCTTTCATCCAATCAGAAGCACCACGATGAGGACTCATCCCTTTATTTACAATTCTCAAAATCCACTAAAATAACAAAGGTAGAATTTGAGCAATGGCATTATTAACTATATGCAGTCCAATAGGCCAATAAATAGACTTTGTCACTCTAAAAAAGACTGCCATTATTAGACCACCACCCATATATACGAAAAAGTCTGTCAAGACCCAACCATGACTACTGATATGCAGAATTCCAAATAAAGCAGCAGAACCAAGCACATCCAATCCCCATTTCTTCCCTTTTTCCAAAGCGGTCATCACCAATCCACGATAGATCATCTCTTCAAAAATGGGACCTGCAATCACTGGATAGAAAAAATACATCAAAAATGCAGTAGGACCTGTAAAAGTAGGAAGATCCAGTTGATAAGAAATTTCATTTTGGGTGGACGGGAAAATAAAAAATGTAACGAAATTCCAAACAAAAAAAGCAAGAAGAGCTAAAAAGGAATAGAAAAGATAGGACACTTTAAATTTTCTGCTATTGATTTGTTGCCATTTTCCTGACCAAATCATGGCAACAAGAGCAAGCAAAACCACAAGAAAATTCAACATCATATCCGAAAAATAATAGCCAAAATCAGATAGACCAGCAGCCAAGTCGCTGTGTAAAACCAGACGAATGAAGAACTGGTCCGCCATGATAAGTAGAATGGCTACAAACAAGTAGTAGCGTGAGATTATCTTTTTCATATATCACCTTTCTAAAATCCAAACACCAATAAACTAACAATAAGCAAGAAGGTATTCCATGAAGCATGTAAAGCTATGGTCCAATAAATAGAGTGTGTACAGCGAAACATCATGCAAAATATCAAGCCCATTACAAAGTATAGTATGAAATCTGTCGTTATCCAACCATGCTGTAAAACATGCATAGCGCCAAATATGGCAGCAGAAACAAGAACATCAATATAGTAGTTTTTAAATTTAGACAAGCTTGTCATCAAAAAACCACGACACACGATTTCTTCTGCTACAGGTGCGATAAGGCTACCGTAAAGTACACGCGTAATAAAATAGCTAATTCCTGTCAAACTGGTGGCTACTTCCACTACAGTACTTCCATTTTGCGTACGAGGAAAGATACGAGTTGCTAGATTTGCCCACACAAATAATAAGAAAAAAGAAAGAATGAAAACACCCAGGTAAGACCAACGAAACTGGAAGCGACCGCACTCTTTCCAATGTTCACTTTTGACAAAAATAATTGTAGATACAGTTCCCAGAATAAGTACCAATAAAACCTGGAACACATAGTAGATCTCATCAGACAAAGCTACAGTAAAATCTAAGTCTGGTATGACATTAAAAATGAGGTAATAGGTCAAAAGCAACAAGCCAGTTGCTAGGTGAAATTTCATTTCTTTCATTTTCTTCATTTAATCAACTCCTATAGTATCTATCCTCTACTACGCTTAAACAACTCACCTGTTGGATCTACAACCCAAGCAAAAGCACCACGATTAGGACTCATCCCTTGATTTATGATTATCAAAATCCTCTAAAACAGCAAAGGAAGTATATGCCCGATACCGTTATAGACTATATGCAGTCCAATAGGCCAATAAATAGACTTTGTTACTCTAAACAAGACCGCAAATATGATACCGCCACCCATATATACGAAAAAATCTGTCAAGACCCAACCATAATCACTAATATGCAGAATTCCAAATAAAGCAGCAGAACCAAGCACGTCCAGTCCCCATTTTTTCCCTTTTTCCAAAGCGGTCATCACCAATCCACGATAAATCATCTCTTCAAAAATGGGACCTGCAATCACTGGATAGAAAAAATACATCAAAAATGCCGTAGCTCCTGTAAAAGTTGGAGCAGCGAGTTGGTAAGCAAGTCCATTTTGGGTAGGTGGGAATAGGAAAAATTTGATGACATTCCAAATAAATAAAGCGAGAAAAGCTAAAAAGGAATAAAAAAGATAGGACCCTTTAAATTTTCTACTATTGATTTGTTGCCATTTTCCTGCCCCTACCATGAAAATAAAAACAAGCAGAACCACAAGAAAGTTCAACATCATATCCGAAAAATAATAGCCAAATTTAGATAGACCAGCAGCCAAGTCGCTGTGTAAAACCAGACCACTAAAGTACTGGTAAACAATAACAAGTAGAATGGCTATAAAAAAGTAGTAGCGTGAGATTATCTTTTTCATATATCACCCTTCTAAAATCCAAATACTAATAAACTAACAATGAATAAGAAGGTGTTCCATGAAGCATGTAAAGCTATAGTCCAATAAATAGAACGTGTATAGCGAAACATCATACAAAATATCAAGCCCATTCCAAAGTAGAGCATGAAATCTGTTGTTATCCAACCATTTTGTAAGACATGCATAGCTCCAAATATGGCAGCAGAAACAAGAACATCAATATAGTAGTTTTTGAATTTAGACAAGCTTGTCATCAAAAAGCCACGACACACGATTTCTTCTGTTATAGGTGCAATAAGGCTACCGTAAAGTACACGTGTGATAATATAACTAACTCCTGTCATACTGGTAGCTACTTCCACTACTGCACTGCCATTTTGCGTACGAGGAAAGATACGAGTTGCTAGATTTGCCCACACAAATAATAAGAAAAAAGAAAGAATGAAAACACCTAGGTAAGACCAACGAAACTGGAAACGACCGCACTCTTTCCAATGTTCACTTTTGAAAAGAATAATGGTGGCAACAATTCCCAGAACAAGCATCAACAAGACCTGTAAAACATAGTACATCTCATCCGACAAAGTATTCGTAAAGTCTGGATGCATTACCACATTGAATATAAGGTAACTGGCTAAGATTAATAGTCCAGTTGCTAGATGAAATTTCATTTCTTTCATTTTCTTCATTTAATTACTTCCTATATTATTTTATCAACGACGTCTTAACCACTCACCTGTTGGCTCTACAGCCCAATCAAAAGCACCACGATGAGGACTCATCCCTTGATTTCCCCAACCAGGGTAAATTCCTGCAACACCCCAACCTGTACCGCCTCTAACACCTGGGACAATATTGACAATATCTCCTCCGCTAACTGCTTGCAATTCTGCCTCTGTCAATTCCATTGTTTCTGCAAATTGTAAATTCAACATCATTTACACTCCTTCAATTATTTTACTTGTAAACCACTTCTGCGACCTAGGATTTGCTTCAGGTGCTTTACAAGAACAGTATAGCACGGAAAGTAGGCAATTTTATAAAATCGCATATTTGATATTTTTTCTGATGGAAATTTCACATTTGCGATTTTTATGGATTTGACTTTTTCACTGATATAATGTAGTTACCATTACGTAGGAGGGCATGAAATGAAGAAACAAATCATAACATTATTGACAATCGTTGCTGAGATTATTATCTTTTTGCATCTTTAACTAATCGATAAGTGCTTTGTATTGCTGTAAGCGTAGTTCAAAAAGGGCTGTTAATTGTGGGTTTTCTAATATTTGCAGAGATTGGATAAAGTGTTCAATCTCTTTTTGATTGCTTCCCTTGGTCTGAAGGAAAACACTCAATTTCTTTAAAAATTGCCATGATACTTTCTCAAAAACATCATAGGGGCGAAGCATACTCTCCAACTCAGCTTCAAAGATTGGGATGTAAGAGAAAAGTTTGCGCTCCATGAGCTCTGAGATGATATTGAGATAGCCACTTTTCATATACAGTCGATTGTGCACTAACTCTTTAAATTCCTTGGATTTTTCAAGCAAAGAGGTAGATAAAAAGATCAGATCTTGATTGCTCAAAAAAGGCATAGTATTGCAAAAGATATAGAGTTCAAACCAGGTCCAAGACTCGATAGCATAAAGGTAGGTGGTCAAAAACTCACGATCCTCCTCTGCTAGTCGGTAGCTTTTATCCAGTGAATGGATAGCATCTTTAATCACGATGGCATTCAAACGACGATAAGTCTGCGCCATCTGTTCTTGCTCGACTTCCTTCAACAATTGCTCTAAGCCAGCTATATCTTGATGAGCAAAACGATCCACAATCCTTCTGCCAATTCGCATATGTGGAGATTCTTGGTAGTTGTTGAGCTTGTGCCCAAACTCATCAAAGGTCACATTTATCCCTTGGATAGCTAGGATCAGCTTATCTGCAGACAGCATGGACTGCCCTAGTTCGAACTTGGATAGCTGAGAGGCCGTTAGTCCAGCACAAGCCACATCTGACTGCTTGAGCTTTCTAGCCAGGCGCAATTCCTTGTAAAATTCTCCTATTTCCTGTTTTTCAATCATAGGCAAGCTCCCTTTTTAAAATTCCCTTTACTATTCTATTCGTAAAAACTTTTACTTTTTTAACATATTATAAAATATTTTAGCAAAAAAGCCAGCTTCAAGCTGACTTTTTATTCCATAGTATCAAAAGCGAGACTTGGTTTGGCATTTAGCTCCAAGCCTGCAAAGTTTTCTTTGTTCCACTCGCTAACGCTGGCGTAGGCAATCATGCCTGCATTGTCTCCGCAGAGGCGCAGAGGTGGAATGATGACCTTAACATCAGTGATTTCAGCCGCCAAACGTTCTCTAAGACCTTTATTGGCCGCTACACCACCAGCCACGACTAGAGTTTTAACAGGGTATTTCTCTAAGGCTTTTTTAGTTTTTGCCATGAGAATATCCATAACTGCTGCTTGGAAGGACGCACACAAGTCCTCTGTTGACAAGCTCTCTCCCTTTTGCTCGGCATTGTGGTGAAGATTGATAAAGGCAGATTTCAAACCTGAGAATGAAAACTCCAGATTGTCTTCCTTGATCATGGCACGTGGGAAATCATAAACATCCTGCCCCTGATGAGCTAACTCGTCAATCTCCCGACCTGCTGGATAGGTCAAGCCCATGACACGACCGACCTTGTCATAGGCTTCACCAACCGCATCATCACGAGTTTCACCAACAATCTTATAATCACCAGCCTCAGAAACATAGACCAACTCTGTGTGTCCACCGCTGACTAATAGAGCTAGTAAGGGGAATTCCAAAGGCTCCACACTTTGAGCTGCCATGAGGTGGCCAGCCATGTGATTAACGGGAATCAGCGGAAGTCCATGTGCCCAAGCAAAGGCCTTAGCAGCTGACAAACCAACTAGCAAGGCTCCAACCAAGCCCGGTCCGTAAGTAACCGCAACAGCTGTTACATCTTCTTCTGTAATCCCTGCTTCTGCCAGCGCCTCCTCGATACAGGCTGTAATGACCTCGACGTGGTGACGACTGGCTACTTCTGGCACTACGCCACCAAAACGTTTGTGACTCTCAATTTGACTAGCAATGACATTGGATAAGAGCTCGTCATCGTTTTTCAAGACGGCAACACTAGTCTCATCACAAGATGTCTCAAATGCTAAAATATATCTATCCTTCATCTATTTCTCTCTTCATGATAATGGCGTCCTCGACTGGATCATGGTAATAGGCCTTTCGCTCAGCGATGACTGCCATCTTTTCTTTCTTATAAAATGCCTGTGCTCGTTGATTTGACTTTCTGACTTCGAGGAAAATCTCCTTATCTGTCGGTAATTGAGCAAACAAGGCTGACGCAATTCCCTGACCCTGATAGGCTTTTTTGACAGCGATTTGCAGGACTTCTGCTTCAAAGTTATTTTCCTGAACAGCTAAAAATCCAATCACTTCTTCCCCATCATAAGCTAGAGCATACCAGGTCTGGTCTTGGGACAGGTCTGCTTGGATTTGTTCCAAAGTCCAAGGACTGACTGGATAAACAGCTGCCATAACAGCATAGATGGCTTGAGCCAAGTCAGGTTGCTGTTGGATTCGTTTGATTTCTATCATAGGCGTTTAATGTAGGACCCACCAGACTCAGTGTGATTCTTGAGCCAGTTTTCCTCAGCCTCGACACGTTTGAGGTAATTCGGCACGAAGTCGTGCAAGGAGTCTGCTTCCTTGTCCCAGGCCCAGAGGGCTAGGTTAGCCGCATTTGGCAAGGTTTCTTGGTAGTTGGCTTGTGGCAATTGCTCTTTGATTTGTTCCACAAAGGCTCCCACTTCACCGACAAAAGTGACTTGTTCAGCATCCTTGACTTGCTCTAAAACTTCCGCAAAAGACAAGTGGGCTTCGGGAAGGACAGGTTGGGCATTTTCATAAAATCCTGCATAAACATTGTTGCGACGCGCATCCATCAAAGGAACAACCAAACCTTCCTGCCGGCTCGGTACCAGAGCTAAAAGGCTAGACATCCCCACTAACTCAATGTTCAGGGTATGAGCCAAGGTTTTGGCAGTTGCTACCGCGATTCGCAGACCTGTATAGCTACCAGGTCCTTCTGCCACAACGATTCGATCCAAATCCTTGGGTGTCCAATCTAGGCTGACCATCAAAAAATCAATGGCTGGCATAAGGGTAATACTGTGATTTTTTTTGATATTGATTGTCGTCTCTGCAAGAAGCTGCTTGTCCTCTAAAATAGCAAGAGAAAGAGCCTTGCTGGACGTATCAAAAGCTAATACTTTCATAACACATTCCTATCTTTTTGTCTGTTTACTATTATACTACAAAAGCCGACACATGGGAATTTTCTTTGTTTTGAAACAAAATTGTCCTGCCAAACAGACAGGACAAGTACTTAAGCATTCAAACCAAAGTAAAATACAAGCCAGACCACATAGGTTACAAGAAGGAGGAAAATAGAATACAGTGTTACAAAGAGAATTTTCCAGTGTATAGCTGTTTTTCTATGTTCCAACCGAACAAATAGTAGATTGCCACCGTAAACACAAGCAACAAAAACAGCAAATATCAAGAGACGAATCGCGATAGCTAGTTGAAACATAGAGAGCCTCCTTTCTCCAATTCTAAAGGCAAATATTTCAAAATCATCATCTAACGAAAAGGAGCCCAAGCAGTTGTAGCAGTATGTAGAATTTCCATCCAAATAGGTGAAACACAAAATTAAGCATAGCTAGTCCTCCTTAATCAAGAAAAACCTCTTTTCTAACTTTATTATAGCACTTGCATCTGATGTCTTCAAATACTTTTACAAGGTATAATGAAACCCATTTCAAGCTCCTTACTTTCATATTTCCTGCTTTTACTAATTCCCCTTTTTATGTTATAATTGAGATAATTGTAACGAATCAAGGTCAATAAAGACAAAAAATGAACTGGAATCAAACTAGCTTCAAACTGAGCATTTTTGAATATAGCTGACCTGAAAGCAGAAAGGAAACATATGATTTACAAAGTTTTTTATCAAGAAACAAAAGAACGCAGCCCACGTCGTGAAACAACACGCTCACTATACTTAGACATCGATGCTAGTTCAGAACTTGAAGGACGTATCGCTGCTCGCCAACTTGTCGAAGAAAATCGTCCAGAATATAATATCGAGTATATCGAACTCTTGTCTGACAAATTGCTAGACTACGAAAAAGAAACTGGCGCATTCGAAATTACGGAGTTCTAATATGGCCTACACTCTTAAACCAGAAGAAGTCGGCGTTTTTGCCATTGGTGGTCTAGGAGAAATCGGAAAAAACACATATGGTATCGAATACCAAGACGAAATTATCATCGTTGATGCAGGGATTAAATTCCCTGAGGATGACCTACTTGGTATCGACTACGTTATCCCTGATTACTCTTATATTGTAGAAAATATCGACCGCGTCAAGGCTCTCTTGATTACACACGGACACGAGGACCATATCGGAGGGATTCCTTTCTTGCTCAAGCAAGCAAACATCCCTATCTATGCTGGTCCACTGGCCCTTGCCTTAATCCGTGGAAAACTCGAAGAGCATGGACTTTTGCGCAATGCTACACTTCACGAAATCAACCACAACACGGAGTTGACCTTTAAAAACCTTAAAGCAACTTTCTTTAGAACTACTCACTCTATCCCAGAACCATTGGGAATCGTCATCCATACCCCTCAAGGGAAAATCGTTTGTACGGGAGACTTCAAGTTTGACTTTACACCAGTTGGTGAACCTGCAGACTTGCACCGTATGGCAGCCCTAGGTGAAGATGGAGTGCTTTGCTTACTCTCTGACTCGACCAATGCTGAAGTGCCAACCTTTACAAACTCTGAAAAGGTTGTCGGCCAGTCAATCATGAAGATTATCCAAGGCATCGAAGGACGTATCATCTTTGCATCCTTTGCCTCAAATATCTTCCGTCTCCAGCAAGCAACGGAAGCCGCTGTCAAGACTGGGCGTAAGATCGCTGTCTTTGGTCGCTCTATGGAAAAGGCCATTGTCAACGGAATCGAGCTTGGCTACATCAAAGCTCCTAAGGGAACCTTTATCGAACCAAATGAAATCAAAGACTATCCTGCGGGTGAGGTTCTGATTCTCTGTACAGGTAGTCAGGGCGAGCCCATGGCAGCCCTCTCTCGTATCGCTAACGGAACTCACCGTCAAGTGCAACTCCAACCTGGCGATACTGTTATCTTCTCATCTAGTCCAATTCCAGGAAACACCACTAGCGTTAACAAATTGATTAACATCATTTCTGAAGCTGGTGTTGAAGTAATCCATGGTAAGATTAACAACATCCATACATCTGGACACGGTGGTCAGCAAGAGCAAAAACTTATGCTCCGCTTGATTAAGCCAAAATACTTCATGCCTGTTCACGGTGAATACCGCATGCAGAAAGTTCACGCTGGGCTAGCGGTGGATACTGGCGTAGAGAAGGACAATATCTTTATCATGAGCAATGGTGATGTGCTTGCCCTCACTGCAAATTCTGCCCGCATCGCTGGTCATTTCAACGCTCAGGATATCTATGTCGATGGAAATCGTATCGGTGAAATCGGCGCTGCTGTCCTCAAAGATCGTCGTGATTTATCTGAAGACGGTGTCGTTCTAGCTGTCGCAACCGTTGACTTCAAGTCTCAGATGATTCTATCTGGACCAGATATTCTCAGCCGTGGATTTGTCTACATGAGAGAGTCTGGCGACTTGATTCGCCAAAGCCAACGTATCCTTTTCAATGCTATTCGTATCGCATTGAAAAACAAAGATGCCAGCATCCAATCTGTCAATGGCGCCATCGTAAACGCTATTCGACCATTCCTTTATGAAAATACCGAACGTGAACCAATTATCATTCCGATGATTCTCACACCAGATGAA